>JAJZNY010000032.1 GCA_021852245.1 Planctomycetota bacterium
GCCTCGGAGATTTCCGACTGCCTTTCCGCCGGGACGGGGTGCGGCTGGTGCGTGCCGATGCTTAAAAAACTTCACGGCCAGTTTTGCGAGCCGTACACGCCGCCTTGGCGGGTCGGGCATGAGCAAATGCCTGTGGTTCGTGAACGGCCGCCGACGGAAGTGAATCAGGAAACGTGGGCCTCGGGCCGGCAGGAATATCTGGCGGAGAAGAAAAATAATCCATCCCCGAAATCGTCGCCTGAGGGTGATCAGAAATCATCCTGAGCGGCCGAGCGGATTATGCTGAGTTAGGGTGCCGACAGCATTAACCGCCGGGGAAAAAAACCAATTTCACCGCAGGGGACCATTCAGGTCGTTAGCCGGCACATTTATGTGCCGCTTCGCCGCCCGATCCGATGAATCACGATCAGTGCAAATGTTAGCCGGTGGATTTATCCGCCGGTGGCCAACGTGGGAGAAACCATTTTCACCGCAGGGGGCGCAGGGGAACGCAGAGGACGGGCGACTGCGCCGCCATATAGCCGCCGGCTTGCCGGCGGTAACGCTGGAAAGGGTATCAGGAAATTGAGGGACGGCCGTCACGTCCGCCGTTTGATTCCGTCCGCCCCGGCGCGTTACACTTTCACCAATAGTTCAGTTTTGAGGCCGGGTTATGGTCGCGATCAATAAAATTCTGTTGCCCGAACGTAATGGTGAAGGGTGCGGTGGTGAGACCGACATCTGCACGGACAGCCGCGTCCACCGCCGCAATGCCGAAAACCGAGCACCGGCAACTCGCAGCCATCGCGAGGCGCAGCCGCTGGTGGATAACCTGTATCAGGGGATGACGCTGGATGCGGTGACGGGGCTGTATTATGAACGCAACCGCGACTATTCGCCAACGCTCGGCCGATGGCTGACCCGCGACCCGATCGGGTATCAGGGCGGAATCAATCTTTACGGCTACGTCAACTCCTCGCCGGTGGGGAATGTGGATGCGGAGGGGCTGCGGGCATTGCCGGGAGTGCAGAAATCCGTTCTGGATCGCAAAGAAGATATTGGATGGGCGTACGAAAATAAGCGGCGTTGGGAAGATCGTCGACAAGGTCATCAAATCCATCACCGATGACGGAGAATTTTCAGTACCGTACATGGGCACCGCGGCACTGCCCACCTTGAGATTACAAAGGTCGTGTTTTGCGGAAGTGGAAAGGTTGTAAACGTCCGACGAAGGTGCATCTGGCGGGGATTTCTGGGGCGTGTAGAGTCTGATCTGCCGATTGGATTTCCGGGAGCGGAACGGCTGTGCGGCACCCATGCATCACGGCAGCTTCCCCGCGCCGCCCCGGCGCGTTATGATTCCATTGTAAATTTCATTCTGAGGCCGTGTTATGGTCGCAGTTAATAATGAATTGATGCACAGCGCAAAGACGAGACGTCGTCGCACGCAGCGTCTGGTGGATAATCTGTATCAAGGGCTGACAATGCGGGCGGTTCGAGGCATGGGGAACAACCTACCATCAAGGAAACAGGTGGCTGCCCGCGAGGTTCCCACATTTGCAGGCCGGACCAACGAGTTGGATAACCCTTGGATCGGCTCGCTTCCGCAATCGCTGCAACCTCATCCCGCGGGCGGGGGATAAAAATGGAAGACCACGCCAAGCGGTCCTTGCTCCGTTATCTATTTCTTGCGCTGGGCTTGCTGCCCCTGCTCGCAGCATTGGCTGCGTGCGCCCTGCAATACAACCCCTACTGCAGCGGTCGCCACCATCAGCACAGCATTGTAACTTGGCTGGCGCTGCTTCTGGGATTCACTCCCTTCGACACCCTCCTCGGGGGCGTGATGGTAACAGGCTACACCGCCATCCTCGCCGGGCGGCGGCAGATGGAAATCGTACGGGCGATGGCCGCACTGGGGCTGGCGGGCTGTTGGCTTTTGCTGGCGTTGCAGGGTCTGCTCGGGTTGGGGATCAGCACCATCGGTATCGGTGCCGGTCCAGAGATCCCGTATTTCGGCGGGATAATAGTCGTGGTTGGGTGCGCCGCCCTCTGGCTCGGCATCTGCCTCGCGGCGTTGATCAAATTGGTCGTCCGCGCCTGCTTGAGATGGCGCCGGCCGGAGAAATGGGCAGCCGCCGGAACGGCGGATGTGGCCTCTCCTCCGCTGACCGGGTGGTTTCGGAACAGGCTGGCCTTAAGGGCTTCCGTTTACGCGGCATTCGTTGCCTTGGCCATTCTTTACAGCCTTGCGCACCGGCTCCGCGCCGCCGCAGCTGCGAGATTGGAGGGAGGTACCGGAACAGCCCTCTTCGCGGCTGGGCTTGGAGCGCTGCTTTTTCTGATTGGATTCAATCGCCCAAAATGGAGCCGGCTCTCAGAGCTTGCTGAGCTTTGGCCACCGACGATGTTCTCACTGTCTTGGATTACATTATCGGCGGCAAGCGTGTTTTTGGTCTGGGGAAACTGGCTTACTACGGGTTACACCGGCGTGCAGAGCCTCCCATATTTTTACCTCCTTGCCGCCACCGCAGTGGCTACTTGGGTGTTCCTCAGCTACATGGCTGTCGACGTGCTTAATCTCCCGCGCCGCCCTCCGTAAACGCGGGCTTTTTCTCACTGGCCGCTGGGCAAACCCCCGGGAGATTGAAACGGGGATGTACTTTTGGGCACCCTCACTCCGACCGTAGCACTTGCGGGCAAATTTTAAGATGGAGCTGGATTGCGATGAATACCTGTCTAATAAAACGGCAGTCACCGAGCTTGCGGCAACTCCTTGGAGCGGGGGTGGCGGTATGGCTTTTGGTGCCGATTCTTCTTCCACGGCAGATGACGGTTGGCGCTGCCCCGATGTTTATTGTCCTGCGTGGTGGACCGCAAAAGGCTGTATGTACTGGGGGTGTCGCACTGCGGTGTATTCTGCATTTGCCGAAGCCCGCTGGCAATCTTACGGACCGCCTGACCCCTGGACTGGTGTGGCTGGGGCCGGACAGCGTTGCCGCCGCCGGTGCCCGCGCTATCTATCGATGGCGGTTCAGGGGGAGCCCCGCGCATTGCAAGGTGCTGATGCCCGCAGCTCCGGGCCATTATTTTGCAGGCGCCTACGGCTCGTCACGCCGAATGCTTGTTTCCATTTTGCCGGCGTCCGGAAACACCGCTGTGGCGGCGATCCTGCCTAAACCGGCAATTCGTGGAGCCTCAGGCCCGGCAAACCCACAAACCCTGCGTAATGGCCCCGCGGGGGTGGCTGTGCGATGGCGGTCGGCGGCCGTTCCGCGAACGCTAAGGTGGCTGGCAGCGATCTCATTGCTGCCGAATCACCGCAGGCAAGTCGCGGTCTGGCGAATTGGCCGCGGCCAACCGCGGCGAAGCCATTTGCCGCTTGGCGAGCCTGAGGCCCGGTTGTTCGCGTCGGCTGATGGAGGCTGGCTGGCATGGGTTGACGGGGGCCATTGGCTGCACGCGTTAAATATGAGCCGCCGGAGGGGGATAATTAGCAGGCAGCGCATTGTCACACGCGAAGGCCTGCGATATGGCGCGCTTAGCCCGCATGCCCAAAAAGTGCTCCTGGTTGCTACACACTGGAATACTGGCGGCGCCGTCAGGCTGATCTCGATCCGACGTGTTTCGCCCGCGACGGAGAGAGTGCTTACGCTCTGGCCTGACGACCAAGGGGCCGTTTGCGCCTGCCCGCCGGTTTATTCCCCGTCCGGCCAGCTTGCGGCTGCCGCAACCTTTCGTTACGGAACGCGTGAGCCCGTCGACGTTTACGTCGTCTCCGCAGGAAGACTGGCCATTCTGTGCCGTATCAGCCTGAGGGGGGATATGCCGATTGCGCTGGCGTTCTCGGGAGACAGCGCGGAACTTGCCGTGGAGTGTTGGTATCACGTGTACATCTTTCGCCTGCCGCAGCATTATCTCAGTGCTGTGCAGCGGCGTTACCACGAGGGGTGGACGGAATCCGTCGTCCGCGACCTTCCCGCGGGCCGGTAGCTCGGTGGCCCGACGCCCGTCGGCGGAAAGGGGGTACGGTCAGCAGCACAAATGAATCATTGGCGATTGTTGGTGCCGTTCTCGTCGCATGTACCCAAATACCGACGCCCCAGTGGATGGCAAGAAACCACCGGGTGCTCCGCACGCAAAATTGCGGCATCGCTGGCTTGTGGGCTAGGCAACAATCGCCTCTGCGTTCCCCTGCGTCCCCTGCGGTGAAGAAATACTTACCATCGTGCTATGCACGACTTGGTAGTTGCTCAACTCACTACTCTCTATTTTCCCCGCTCTGCCAAGGACCGCCGGGCGGTGTGCCGTAGGCGTGGGAGCGCACTGATGGTATGTTGACGGATGATGCAGCAACCGGCGACACCAATTCCAGCAGAAGCGGCTCCATCTGACGGCGGGCGGCCGCTGACATTTGCGGGTTTAACGCCGCAGCGCCGGACGCAATTGGCGCAACTTGGAATTCACACCACGCTGGACCTGCTCAACTGGCTGCCGCGCCGCTATGAAGAGTTTCAAAACGGGCTTTCGATCGATCAGATCAAGCCGGGGCAGCGGGTAACTGTGGCCGGAATGGTCATTCAGACCCGGCTTCATCGGCGGCGGCCGATGCGTTTTGAGGTGCTGCTGGAAGATCGCACGGGCCGATGTGTACTGACATGGTTCAATCGCCGCGATCTGGCTGAAAAAATCAAACCGGAAACTCTGCTGCAGGCTGCGGGCAAGTCGGGCTTGTACAAAGGGCGGCTGCAACTGGTCCAGCCGGATATTAAAATCGTTGATAAACTGGAAATGGCGCCGCGCAGCGATGCGATTGAGCCCGTCTACCCCGCTTCGGCCGATGTTTCCAAACGCTTTATTGCTGATCTTGTCGCCCGGCATCTGGATGAATGTCTTGCCGATGTCGTGGAGTGGTTCAGCGAGGCGTATCTGGCGGAGCGGCATCTGATGCCTCTGCGGCAGGCGTACCGGCAATTGCATCAACCCTCGACATTGGCGGATATCACCCGGGCGCAGCGGACGATTGCCTATCACGAGATCATTTTATTTCAGTTGGCACTTGAAATTCGCCGCTATCATCAGAAACATTCGGTCACGGCGGAGCGACTGCGTACCGACGATCGGGTTGATGAGCGGATACGGGCGCTGATTCCATTTGAACTCACGGCGGCACAGAAGCGGGTGATTGCGGAGCTGCGGGCTGATCTGGCCCGGCAGGAGCCGATGAATCGTCTGCTGCAGGGGGATGTGGGGAGTGGAAAGACCGTGGTGGCACTCTATGCCATGCTCATGGCGGTGGCGGCGGGGAAGCAGGCGGCACTGCTGGCGCCGACTGAAATTCTTGCCGAACAGCATTTCTACTCCATCAGCAATCTCTTGGCGAAAAGTCGTGTGCAGATGGAACTGCTTACCGCCGGTACTTCGACCGCGAAACGTGCGGATATTCTCGCCCGTCTCGCCTCCGGCGAACTGCACATGATCGTCGGCACGCATTCACTGCTGGGCGACCCGGTGGAATTTCGGCATCTGGCCCTGCTGGTGGTGGATGAACAGCATAAGTTCGGCGTTGAACAGCGTGCCATGCTCCGCCATCGCCAGGCCAATGTTCACACGCTGGTGATGACGGCCACGCCGATCCCCCGCACGCTGGCGATGACCTATTTCGGCGATCTGGATGTTTCCATCATTGACGGTCTGCCGCCCGGGCGATGCCCCATCGCCACCCGCAAGATTACCAGTCGGCAGCTGCCAGAAGTTTATCGGTACATGGAGCAGCAGCTTAACGCAGGCCGTCAGGCGTATGTAGTCGCCCCGGCGATTGAGGAAGGCGTGAAGGAACTCGATAACGTCAATGCGGTGCTGACGGATATGGCGGCGCATCTTCCCGCAAATGTGCGGATGCAGCCACTGCATTCCCGCCTGACCGCTGAGGAGCGGCGGCAGACGATGGAACGCTTCCGCAGCGGCGATATTGATGTGCTGGTATCCACCACGATCATCGAAGTGGGGGTCGATGTGCCCAACGCCACGCTGATGCTGATCCGTCAGGCGGAGCGTTTCGGTTTGGCGCAACTGCATCAATTGCGCGGACGGATCGGTCGATCCAATCTCAAATCGCTCTGCATCCTCTGCAGCGATGATGATTCGGACGAGGCGCAGGCCCGGCTCAATGCCATGGTCAAAAACTCCAGCGGTTTTCGCGTGGCGGAGGAAGACCTGCGGCTGCGTGGGATGGGGCAGATGGTCGGAACGCGGCAGAGCGGCATGCCGGAATTTTTATTCCCTGATTTTCTCATGGAGATTCCATTTCTCCAGATGACCCGGCGAGACGCCGCCGCCGTTATCCTCGCCGATCCGCATCTGATCGCGCCTGAACATGCCCGGCTGCGGCATGAGGTGTATCGCCGTTATGAGTCCACGCTTTTACTTGCCGATGTGGCGTGACGGGGTCGACATGCAGATGTTTCAGGAAACGCGGCCGGAATTTGCAACGCTTTCACCGGCAGATATTCTCAAACGGCTTCTTCGGTCGGCCCGACCCCCGCGCACGGCGGCTTGGGCATTTATGGGCGGTCGATCTCGGCGGCGACGACTCAGCCACGGGTACGACATGGCGGACTTCCGCCCTTATGCTCCGGGTGATGACACGCGGCATCTCGATTGGCCCGCGCTGGCCCGGCTTGATCAGCCGGTCATCCGCCTCTTTGAAGCCTCCGACGAGAACCCGCAGATCATTCTCCTCGACGCATCCAAAAGCATGCTGTTGGGAAGCCCGACCAAATGGAGCGCCGCGTGCTGGATGGCCATGGATGCGGCAATGTATAGCCTGCGGCGCGGAGAGCGTTTCGGCTTGAGAGTCGCGGCAGGAGAGTTGCATACGCCGATGCGAGGCGTGAAAAAATTGCAGCACACAAGCGACCTGATTGAACTGATCCGCACCATCCGAACAATAATGCCCGGCGGTATCTGTGAACTTCTGCGGACTCTTCGCCTCTGCGCAGCAGCTGCGCCGAGATCAGCCATCATCACCGTCATCAGCGATCTGCTTCCCGCTGTACCGGACTTGCCGCCGGGGTTGCATCGGCAGGTGAATCTGATCCGCGTGCTGTCCTCCGTGGAACTTAATCCTGCCTCGGCGCTTTCAAATCAGTTCGTGGATATCGAGACGGGTGAAAAACTTTTCGCACGCCGTGATGCAAAGTCGCTGGCAGCATACCGCGCGGCGCTCGAGGATCACCGACGTTCAATCGAGCGAATAGCCCGATCCACAGGCGGTTTTGCGATCGATATCCAGTCCTGATGCCGGAAGAAAATCGTTCACGGCGGCGCGAATCGGAATGACGCGCGGATCACACAATAAAAAAATTCCGCAAAAATTTTGCAAATATCTGATGAATTCAATCACAACTCGCCGATAACTTTCAATATTGGCTTATCTACCATCGAAAG
>JAJZNY010000368.1 GCA_021852245.1 Planctomycetota bacterium
TCAATCGCCTCCCATTTGGCCATGATATTGTTGAGGTAATTGAGGCTTTTGATTTTCGGCGACAGAGCTGCAGGGCTGGTTCGGATGGTGCTGGCGGTGATGATGGCCATGCCGCTGCGGTAGGTTTCTTCCGAGTACATTTTGATGCTATCGGCGATGATCACGACGGTCGGCTTGGCACAATTGAGGGGTGATATCCCCAAAGCGCCCATTCCGCGGGTAACCACGAGTCGGATGTAGCTGTCGGTAAGCTCATTGGCGGCGGTGGTCTCACTTATCGCCTGGGCGAGTTGCTCGCGGGAATAGGGAATTGGCAGGCGGATCGACTTGGCCGAATCGAAAAGCCTTCGCAGGTGTTCATCCAGCTTGAAGACGCGGCCGGCATATTGGCGCAACCCCTCAAATACACCGTCGCCGTAAAGCACCCCGTGATCAAACACATTGATGCATGCCTGCTGGGAATCGACCAGTTTGCCGTCTAACCAAATCCGCTTAGCCATGATGGATACGTTCCTGCAACCAACTTCCAAAGCGTATTATGATAATGGTGAAAGGGGAGACGGGCAAAGGATTGTATCTGATTGCGGGGTTATCGCGCCGTTTATGTGGAATTCAACGACTCTGATGGTGGTGGTAGGGGTGTCATTGGCCGGTCTGGCCCTGCTGGCTGCCAGTCTGGTGATTGATGAGCGGAAGCGTCGCCGCGATTTGCGGGCCCTGCGGAAATTCGCCCAGGCAGAGGCGGCAGGGAATGGGCAGGACGCAGTGGTGCTGCGGCGCTGGGGAGACCCCGACCTGCGCGAAATCTACGAGCTTTTTGCCGGCTTGATTCGACAGCGTAACAAAGACCGCGAAGCGACCGAGTTTCGGGCCCGGCTTCTGGATGCCACCATCGAGCATATCGATCAGCCCGTTGCCATTCTCGATGCCGAGAATCAGATTATCCGCTGCAATTCCCGGATGATCGTCTGGATGGGAGAAATTCGGCGCGGCGATCTGCTGGAGGGGGGGCAGCCCGATGTTCCGCCCACCGAGCGGGCGCAGCATGTTGATCTGACCGATTTTCTGATTGAAACGGGCGTGCGGGAACTTATCGTCGCAACCCGCGAAAGCGGCCTGGGGTGCACCCGCCATGTGAAATTAGCGGTGGACGGGCGGCAGCGCAGCGTCGAGGTGCTCGCCTCCTGCGTGATGCCCGGCGACGCCAAAACCCCGGTGATCCTCACCTTCCGTGATCAGACCGAATGGATCGCCAGCACGCAGATGAAAGCCGATTTTTCTGCCAATGCCAGCCATGAATTGCGCACACCGCTGGCCAGCATTCGGGCCGCGGTTGAAACCGTTCTCGATGCCGGGATTGACGATCAGGCGACGGTGAAGCGGTGCATGGATATCATCGGCGGGCATGTGTCGCGCCTGCAGTTGCTGGTGCAGGACCTGCTGGATCTGTCGCGCACGGAAGACCCCAACGCGCTGGTCCGCACCGATCTGATCAAACTCACCGAACTGCAGAATGTACTGACACAGATTTTCGGCGCCATGGCGGCGCAGAAGGGCATTGAACTGCATTTTGATATCGCACCCGACGCGGCGCTGATGCGCGGGGATGAACGGCTCATCCTGCTGACGCTTAAAAATTTAGTGGATAACAGCATCAAATTCACCAGCCAGGGCTCGGTAACCGTGCGTTCCTACCGCCAGGTGCGTGCCGGCGGTAACCGCGGAACCCTGCCCCGACCGGCAGGGGGTGCAGCGGCGGAACGGGAGGAATTTTTGATCCTGGATGTGAAAGATACCGGCTGCGGCATCCCGCCCGAAGATCGCCAGCGCGTCTTTGAACGCTTCTACACCGTCAACCGCAGTCGCGGCGGAGCCGACCGTGGTACCGGGCTGGGGCTGGCTATTGTGAAGCATGCGGTGGCCGGAATGGGCGGCACCGTCGAGTTGGAAAGCCAGGTGAATGTCGGCACGACGATCCGGTGCGTCTGGCCGATGACACGTGTCGCGGTCGGAAAGATGGATGCCCCCAAACTTCCGGTGTCCTGAATCGCGGATTTTTCCGCACTCCGGCATGGGGCCTGCGGCGGCAGATTGACCCGCCGACCATCAGTCCGCCGGATTCAGCTCACGGTTGCAGATGTTGACAGACAGATGGAGAAATGAATGAATCACGGTATGACCCCAGGCGAAACGGCGCTATCATCCCCCGGATCGATCGTGCTGATCGGCTTCCGCGGCAGTGGGAAGAGTACGGTGGGAAAAATTCTCGCCGGGCGATTGCACAAAACATTCCTCGATACCGATGAGATCATCACCCGGTCCGCCGGCATGAATATTAAGGACATATTTGATCGTGGCGGCGAACCGCTGTTCCGCCGGTTTGAGGCCGCGGCGGTGAAAGAAGCAGTCGGGGTTTCGGATGCCGTTATCAGCACCGGTGGGGGGGTGGTACTTTCAGATGAAAATGTGCAGCATCTGCGCGGATGCGGGGCGGTAATCTGGCTCGATGCGCCTGCTGAAGTGCTCTGGCAACGCATCAGCGCCGATACCGCGACCGGCGCATCACGACCGAACCTGACCGCATTCGGCGGTTTGAAGGAAGTCATTGAACTGCTCGCGCGTCGCCGAGAGCTTTACGCCCGCGCCGCTCATCTGGTGGTTCATGCGGATGATTCGCCCGAGCGGATCGCTGAGAAGATTCTCAGCCAGATCAGCGTGCTGTGAAAACTCCGGCAAAAAAAAGAGCCGTGTGGAGGAGGGTAATTCCACACGGCCTGGCGGAGGAGGAAACGAGTTCAGGTCTCTATCTCCCTCACTTTGGGCAGGCCGCTGCGGTTTTGCTCCTGCGCCCGCGAACTGGCCTTGTCGCACACCACGGCGACCCCTGCTACCAAAGCAAGCCCCATGCCAAACGATGACCGGTGGCGAGTTGTGCCCGGAGAGTTTGCTTTTCAGGTAGATGCGTGCCCGATTATTGGACCTTTGGCCGATTTGATGTTGGAATTAATCGCATAAGTCCGCAGTCGATGCCTGCATCATGCATCCGGTATCCGCGAGCTGCTTAAAAAAGCGGCAACTGACACTTACTGATTACCAACAGGCCACCCCAATCCGGTTCCGGTCCCGGCGACGCGGAGTTTCAATGCGACGTTGGGGTCGAAGCGGGGGCTCCCCGATGGACGACTATCGAAGCAGGGCCAACACAAATGTGGACAGATGGGTGCTTTCAGCCGCGCACGGCGGCCATTCGCCCGACCGAGTGTCGATCACCATCGTTCTCGGTCGTTGGCTATTCATCTTGCCAGTTCCGGCACTGGGGATATAATCCACCCTGCAAGATTGTCCTGCGAGGAACATCCCGGCGCGTGCTGGGAGTATCCCGCCGTTGTAACGGTGTTAAAGGCATTTTCATGTTAAATCAGTCAAAGAAGTCGGAAATTATCTCCAATACGCGAATTCATGAGGGGGACACGGGTTCAGCCGAAGTGCAGATCGCCCTGCTCACTGAGAGAATTAACGAACTTACCACCCACCTGCAATCCCACAAGAAAGACTATTCATCGCGCCGCGGATTGCTCAAGATGGTGGGCAAACGGTCGAGTTTGCTTAAGTATCTCACCCGCACCGACCCGCAGCGCTATCAGAGCATCATTACCCGGCTGGGATTGCGTAAGTAATCGGGTTTTCACGCAGCACCCTTCCTTAATGGAAGGTTGCTCTGCTTATGGGGTCAATGGGGGGCATCAGCCCCACGATATGTTGTGTAAGTAATTTGGCCGAAAGTCTTTATGCTGCAAGTCGGTTGGATTGATTTAGAGTGATGTTGTGTTGCAGCGGATTGAATATGTAAGGTGAATTCATGACGGTAGTAAAAGTTGAGACGGAGATTGCAGGGCGGTTACTGACAATTGAAACGGGACATCTGGCCAAACAGGCGGCAGGGGCTGTCGTGGTGCGGTTTGGTGAGACGATTATTCTGGCAACGGCATGCACCACCGATCCCCGGCCGGGCACCGATTTTTTCCCCCTGACCGTTGACTACCGGGAAAAAAGCTCCGCGGCCGGCAAATTCCCCGGCGGCTTTATCAAGCGGGAGGGACGCCCATCTACTAAAGAAACATTAACCGCCCGCATGATTGACCGCCCCATCCGCCCGCTTTTCCCCGCGGGATATTTTGACGAAGTTCTCGTGCAGGTGATGGTGCTTTCAGCCGACGGGCAGAACGATCCGGATATCCTCTCCATCATCGGATCATCCGCGGCTCTGGCGATCAGCCCCGTCCCATTTGAAGGCCCCCTCGCGGCCGTGCGTATCGGGCGTGTGAACGGTCAGTTCGTCGTCATGCCGACGGCGGCCGACATGGATCAGTCCGATCTCGACCTTCTCGTGGCTGGCACCGATGAAGCGGTGAATATGATTGAAGTCGGCGCACGTGAACTGCCCGAGGCCGTTGTGCTTGAGGCCATTGCACTCGGACACGAACATATCAAACGCATCGTCGCCATTCAGCGGGAACTGATGGCCCAGGCCGGTAAGCCGAAGGTCTGCAAGACCAATCTTCCCCCCGAGGCACTCGTGCAGGCAGTGGCAGCCTACACCGATAAGCTCCGTGCGGCGAAGCAGGTCCCGGGCAAACAAGATCGTGCCGCCGCCGTGGATGCCGTCACCGAAGAAATCAGCAAGACGTTTACCAAAGCGGAAGGCAATTCCGCCCCCACGGCCATTTATGATCCCTTCCACGTTGCGATGGCGATATCGATGCTGGAAGAAAAAGTGATACGTCGGCTCATCCTGGACGGCAAGCGTCCCGATGGTCGCGATAACACCACCATTCGCCCGATTCAATGCGAAGTCGGCGTGTTGCCGCGAACGCACGGATCGGCCATCTTCTCCCGCGGTGAAACGCAGGCGCTGGTCACCACCACGCTCGGCACCGGTGATGATGAGCAGATCGTGGACGGGCTTGGCGCCGAATATTCGAAAAAGTTCATGCTTCATTACAACTTCCCCCCGTTTTCAACCGGCGAAGTGAAGCGCATCATGGGCCCCGGACGCCGCGAGATCGGTCACGGCGCTTTGGCAGAGCGTTCGCTCGAGCCGGTTCTCCCCCCGCCGGATCAATTTCCGTATGTCGTCCGTCTGGTTTCAGACATTCTGGAATCCAACGGCAGTTCATCGATGGCGTCGGTCTGCGGCGGCACTCTGGCCCTGCTGGATGCGGGTGTGCCGCTGGTACGCCCCGTCGCCGGTATCAGCATCGGTCTGGTGACCGAGGGGACACAGGAAGTTTTAATCACCGACATTCTGGGTGAGGAAGATCACTACGGCGATATGGATTTCAAGGTTTCCGGCACTACACAGGGAATCACCGGCATTCAACTGGATTTGAAAATCCGGGGTCTGCGGCACGACCTGATCGCCAAAACGTTTGAACAGGCCCGCATCGCACGGCTCAGCATTCTGGAAAAGATGCACGCCGCCATCGCCGCCCCGCGCCCGCAGATTTCACCCCACGCACCGCGGCTCCTGACCATTCACATCAACCCGGACAAGATCGGCAAGGTGATCGGGCCGGGTGGAAAAACCATCAAACGCATTGTTGAAACCACCGGTGCCAAGATTGATATTGATGATGATGGAACAGTATTCATCTCCGCAGTGGGCATGGACGCAGCCGAGCGGGCCCGTGAAGAGGTGGAACGGCTTACCGAAGAAGTCAAGGTAGGCAAGGTCTACACCGGCCGGGTGAGTTCCATCAAGGATTTTGGCGCCTTTGTGGAAGTGATCCCCGGCGTAGACGGGCTGTGTCACGTGAGTGAATTGGCGGATAAATTTGTCAAGAACGCCCATGATGAAGTCAAGATCGGGCAGGAGCTTCGAGTGAAGGTCATTGCCATTGACGATCAGGGGCGGATTAAATTGTCCCGCAAACAGGCGGTACGTGATGAGGCGCAGCATCTGGGCCAGGCGCCGGTGCCGACGGCATAATCGAATTCCGACATCGGGCCGCCCATAAACGGCGCCCGATGATGTTGCGGTCGAGTCGCAACATCCGGGATCTCGGCGCTCAACTTTTTCCGCCTGGTTTGCGGTAGTTCGGATGGTGGGATATCCGGAGGACGGCGATGCCAACAGGGCGTGTGAAGTGGTTTAATCACCGTAAGGGCTTCGGGTTTCTCGTCGATGACGCGGGTAATGAAATTTTCGTGCATTACTCGGTAATTGACGGCAGTGGATTTCGTCGCCTGCGCGAAGGGGAAGTCGTTCGCTATGAACTGACGCAAGGGCCGAAAGGGCTTTTTGCCTCGCGAGTCTACAGGCGAGAGCCGACCGGGCGAGGCGATTTTGCGGCAGTCCCGGCACCCGATACCGGGGCGCCTGCGGCGCGGGAATGATGATGAAGCGGCGCCGGTGGTATCACCATGATGAGCCAATCCAACCTCACGCCACCGTCCGGACCCGACCCATCCTCTGTTCAGGACGCCAATCGACGCGAATCGGAGCGCGTGTTTCGCCTGCATCAGCTGGCCAAGCTCGGCGAACTGGCCGGTGGTCTGGCACATGAGCTTAAAAATCCCCTCTCGACCATCAAGCTGAATCTGCAACTGCTGCAGGAAGATCTGGCGGACGCACCCGGGCTCGAGCAGAGCCGGATGCGCATTCAGACTCTTCGCCGCGAAGTGGACCGCCTCCATCAGACGCTGGATTCTTTTCTCAAATTTGCCGGCCGGATTGAACTGGATCGTCGCCCCGTGCAGGTTCATTACATCATCCGGGACATGATTGATTTTTTCGCCCCGCAGGCCGCCGCCCATCAGGTGCGGGTACACGCCAGCCTCATGGATCAGGATCTGACGGCAAATCTCGATGCCAATCTCTTCAAGCAGGCCCTGCTGAACATGATGCTCAACGCGGTGCAGGCCATGCCCCATGGAGGCGAGCTGATCATCCGTACGGCTGTTCATGATTCCACATTAATTCTGGATGTTGCCGATACCGGTGTCGGCATACCGCCATCGCAGATCCCGCATCTTTTCGAGGCATTCTATACCACCAAAAAGGGGGGCACCGGCCTGGGATTGGCCATGACGCGCCGCATCATCGAAGAGCACGGCGGACATATCAGCGTCTGGAGTGAACCGGGGCATGGGACGAATTTTCGGGTGGAGTTACCTCTCGGTGGCGCCGTGGTAACATCTCCCCGTGCGGATTGAATGGTCATATCCGCCCAGCGGGTCTTGGCAGGAGCTGCCCACCATGGCGATTGAGATGTTGGTTTCCGATGTTGACGGCACCCTGCTTGAGCAGGATAAGACGATCTCGCGTCGGACGATGGATGCGGTCGCCGCCGTGCGCTCCCGTGGCATTCGCTTTACCGTCATCAGCGGACGGCCGCCGCGCGG
>JAJZNY010000086.1 GCA_021852245.1 Planctomycetota bacterium
AGAACCGCGGCCGCATCGTTGTGGATGCCGCCATGCGTGTGAAGGATCATCCCGAGGTCTGGGCGCTCGGCGACTGCGCCGTGATTCCCGATCCCGAAGGCAAACCGTATCCGCAGTTGGCGCAGCATGCTATCCGAGAGGCTCCGCTGCTGGCGCGGAATATCATCGGCAGCATGAAAGGCCAGGCACCTCTTCCCTTTATCTATAAAAACAAAGGTACACTCGCCGCCCTTGGCCGCTATTCCGCCATCGGACGTGTTCTCAATTTCAAACTTCGTGGCTTCCCCGCCTGGTTCGTATGGCGCGGCTACTATCTGCTGCAGATGCCCAAGTGGAGCCGGCGCATTCGCATCATGGTTGATTGGGCGCTGGCCATCGTGTTCAAAAACGATGTTGCCCAGATGGACTGGATCACAGAAGAGCAACTGGAAACCATCGGCCATCAGGGCGTAAAAAACGCCGAACAGAGTCGAAACGGCCACAGCCATCCGGAGCAAGCTCCTAAGACGCCCGCAACCGTGGGATGATTTTTCCTATCCTTGATACTGGTCGCCTGGTTATCAGGCGGGTAGCCGCTGAGGAAAGTGGATGCAACGCTGATGATCAACGCACGGTTACGGCCACGTTTTCATGTTATTTTGGCGATGAGCTGCTTGAGATGAGTAGCAATTTCATCGGTCATGGTGCGTTCCTCTTGTTGCGTCTTAAGGTCTGGTAAAAGAGGCAGGTTGATATCTACATTTCGCAAAGCCGATCGACCACAGGCAGCTGCGATATCTTGAGCCACCTGTAAGTCACTTGCCAGCATCGGATTGCTGATCTGGGCGAGAGCGGCACAGCATTCCAGAAGTTCGTTGGCCAGAGCGGCGGTTGTCTGCGGCGCCCGCAGCGACGCACTGACAGCCGCTTGAAAACCGGGCGACGAACAGCGCTGATCCGGGGTTTGCTTAAGCCACGGAGAAAGCTGTGTGTACGCGGCTGCATCTTCATCCATCAAACGCAGAAACAAGTGACGAATTTTTTCCAGGCGCTGACGATATTCAAGAAGCTCTTTTTGGTGGTCCTTCAATGATTGCTTTCCAATGCTGTACTCCACCACCATCTGAGCCTGAGCAGCAGCCAAAGCACCCGCCAGTGCCGCGGTGCAACCCCCTCCTGGAGCAGGCGTTTTGGCGGCCAAGGCACCGAGAAAACCGGTAATCGAATCAGAGGCAAAACTATGCGCCCCGGTATCTGAAGTGATACTGCTCATATTGATCCTCCCGGCGGTCGGAGCGTGGGCCCAGACTCTATTTTCCCTTATCTCAAGCCATCTCGCAGCTCAATCCCATGTCTGTGATGTTGGCTGATATCCGTCCGCCGTTCATCATTTGCGTACGGATTTGCTCCCCGCTGATGCGGGAGTATCCGTCTTTGACGGCTGGCCACTATGGTGTGGATTGCTGCTGACCAGAATCGGTTCCGCCCAATGAGTCAGGTTGTTAAGGCGAAATTTGGCGACATCAACGTACGCCGCAATCGTCGGATTCTGTTTTGAATGAATGATTGACTTGTAAATGGCCCCGGCTTTTTTCCATTCGTGGGCGTCTTCATAGGTCAGAGCCAAACCCAATTCTGCCGCAATCTTATTAATGATGGGGGTTGGATAATCCTTGACCACCTTTTCAAAGGCCATTTTAGCCCCGGCAATTGCCTCAGTGCGCGTGGCTTTAAGTCCGTGAGATTTGTTAAATCCGGGCCCCAGGGTCAATCGATACAGGTATATTCTCCCGATCTTCAAATACGCCTGCGCATCAACCTGTGGCGAATGGTACACCGTCAAAACGGTTTGCTCAATAGAGCCGGGAGATGACGCGGATTCAAGAGCGACCCACGCCTCCTCAATCTTCCGCATCTTGCTGACCTGCCAGAAGTTATACAGTTCGAACGCCAGCACCACGATGGCGAATATCAGCAGGACATAAACACCGTATCGCCGAATCCACAATATGACATCGATGGCAACCGTGGGACTTTCCGCAGGCAGCAGGGGATTCTTTTCCACTTCCATTCCGCTTTTGACTCCATAAGCCATAACGCTTGGTCATTCAACAGAGTAAAGCATAATCGCAAGCAGAAAATTTTTCCCCCTGAGGAGGGGATCAAAATCGCCGTGGGAGGAAGCATGGTTTTGGTTCGCCTTGGTTCGCCGTCGCGATGGCGAACATTGGTTCCCGAATTTGTGCGCCGACGTCATTTCTTTTCAAAGCCGGACGGTTATGTGCAGCCAAAGGTACATCGCCATGAACGCACCCGGCAACACATGCCTTCCCACCTTGAGTTCGCCCATCCACCGCAGCGGCTACGGCAGCGTCTTAATGGCGACAATCTGCGGGACAAACGATGCACCATCATTGCAAAATGATCGATCGATGATGGCGATAAACCGCCGCGAGCCCTCAAGAATGAATTCGGCATTTTGGGTCGGATCGGTGCTGATCGAACCCTCGTTCCCCAACGGAATACCGCGATTGGCATTATACCAATCCGCCGGTTGATAGGTCGCAATTCCGGTCCATTGCGGATTGAGTCTCAGCGCCTGGATGTAGCCATAAACTGCAAACGTGTCGGTGCGAACCGTCAGGAAGTTCGCAACATCCGCCCATGGGGCATCGCGCTGTTGGAGCGTGGTGATGCTGGAGAGATTTTCCGACGGAATCAATGCCAGCAGCAGATCACCGAGCGAATGAAATCCGAGCGTCGATCCCCAATGACCGCTGCTGGAGGTATACCACGATTGTGGCACCGTCGTGGCCATCGTTCCGGCCTGAAGGCTGCTGCCACCTGCCATGCGATTACGGTAGGCAATGGTGTCAGCCACCATCTGCCATTGGGGGTTGAATGAACTCCCGCCGAAACCCGCCGGAGCGACCATCTGATTCGCTGCAGCATCTTCGCTGAACGCGGTGTAGAGAACGTTCTGATCAGCGGTATTGATGTTGACCTTCCCGGGCATGCGCACCAGATCGGCAACCCCGTTGGGAAGCGATATGGCATCACCTGTATTGGTTGTTCGATCGTTCAGCGTGGTCATCGTCAGGATGCATGGCGCAATTTCGCCTGCCGAGCCACCCACAGACGTGATCGCAGGATCAGAAAAAGCCTGGTCGACGCAAGTCACTGCCGCACGCGGATCATAGGCGAAATCAAAATACAGCGCCGCTTGATAAATCTCGTAAGAGGCGCTGCTTCCGCTTACATTCGGCAGCAACGGGAGTGAAAGTGCCGCCGCATCAATCGGATAGCTCATGCCGACATTCTGATTGCTTCCCGAGCTGGGAGTATTAAGTGCTATTTGCTCCGACAACGACTCGCCGGTGGTATTACATTCGCGAGCGATATTGTTGACCGCATCCATGTTGATAAAGTCATTACTCGATACAGGTGTGGTAGATCCGCTGGATCCACCGCCAGACCCGCCACCGCCACCCGGCCCGCCGCCGGGGCCTCCTCCCGGTCCGCCGCCCGGCCCCTTCCCCGATCCGCCGCCACCACCACCACCTGTTCCACCCGAACCACTGACAAACAACGGGTCGAACAGGGGAACGCCCGGATTTCCGGATACGCTCGCGTCATTCGCCATGCCTATAGTGCCCGGATCAGTCGTCGGCAAAACAGACGGTAATACGCTTTGGGCCGTTGAATCGCACCCCCAAATGCCCGCTGTCCCCGAATTATTACGCGATTCATCCGCATATTCTTGAGATACACCCGCGGATAACGCACTGGGTGCGGCAACCGTCATAGTGTCAACCACCACGGCGCCGGACGCCCCGTCGACATTTGACCGCAGGAGTTCCACCGTGACCGGGCCGGCCTTGAAAGTGGAACTGCTGGTCTGGACAAAACCATCTCCAGCGCTTGAAGCCTCGGATGAAAATGCACCCCCGGAATAGCACACTACTCCGTAGTTGCCGTTAGATCCAGACTTGTAGCCGGCCAGAGACCCGGAAAGACTTATGCTGATCGTTGATCCGGCCTTAGGAATAATTTCCAGAGTGTAATTGGACAGATTGAGAGATCCGCTACCTGCGAAAGGATTCACCAACTCTACTGCCCAATCCCCCGCTTTGGCCGCGCTGCCGCTTTTTTGGGTAAGCTCGATATCGACCTCGTTGATGAAAGGCTGCGCCGTATTGCCGACATACCCCACACCGCCGGTGTTTACCGACAGCGATGCCGTCAGCGTCCCGCCCGATGTCGGGACCGTAAGTTCACCGCTGGACGAAAGAAACGCCGGCGAACCATTGTATGCGCCCGTATCCAGTCGGTAAGTCATGTAATCAACAAGCCACGCGCAGGCATGTTGAGGCTGATATCCGCAGACGATCAGCGTGTCGTAAAGTTGCTGCGCGAACGATGCGAAATTGCTGCTGCTGATCGGGGCGTTCAGATTCAGCCGAGGGGGTGGGGCGATATTGCTGGAAGTCAGATTCACTGCCGCGACATCTCGGGTAAAGCTGGTGCTTGTGTACATGTTGCGCCAAGGTTGGGCTATGTAATACGGGTAAGATGCCTGAGTCAGGTAACCAAACGTGTTGCCGGCCAGCATCATCGGGCGGGTATACGATGGGGCCCCGAATATACCCCCCCCCTGCGTCAGCAGATCAAGGCCTGAATTAACGCTTAATAAATCAGCCGCGGTTCCCCCTTCACCGATGTTCTCGTTGCCGTTCTGCTCATAATCATCGATCACCGTAGTCTGCCAGGCCGCTGGCGTATAGCTGCTCCCCGTGACCAATCCGCCGCCTCGGCCGATAGTCGTGGAACTCCCATTCTGTATATACGAGGGGGTATCGTCAGCCGAGTAGTTGACTCCCGGCAGGTTCAAGATCGGACACGAGGCCGGATATTCTCCGTAAATGCCCGCTGGATCGGTCGAGCCCAGATCATCCGCGGAGGGTATCCAACCCGTATTGAGATTCAGCAACGCCGAGGTGTCCGTTATCCGCAGGGCAAAACGAAAGCGGGCGCCATTGGAGGCGCTTGAAGGCAGAAGATTCCACATCGCATCGCGCGTTCCAAAAGGATAGGATAATCCGGGGATGGAATCATTTACGGCGGGCAGTGTTACAGATGCATTCGGAACGTTCACAACCGCCACTCCATCGGGAGCCGCACTCTGCGCTGACGACTGGTAACTGATGTCGTAAAGGCCATCTGTCGGGTCGAACAGGTACGGAGTGAGTTCACTCTCAAGCGCCGCACCAGCCGGTACATTTTGAATGGCTGACCAGTTTGAACTTGAACCGCTGAAGGTTGCTCCCGATGTGTGGGCCGCGGAGCATACGTACACCGTTTCCGCCGGTGGACTCGTGGCAGGATTCACCTGCACCACCGTCATCCCCGGTAAATAAGCGGTATACGGTTCCCAAGGCGCGATACTGGTGAGCCATGGTTGGGTGGGCACCGTCTGATCGCCACCGGTAGCGGTTTGGAAGAAAGGCCCCGGGGCGGAGGGTGTGCACATCGCGACATCTCCGGCTCGAGGACAGTCCCACGTGCGGGCAATTTGGGAGTCCGGCGTGTAGGTCTGATTCGACGAATTAAAATTACCCAGGGCGAGGGTGTGGCCGTTTTGATCAAGTGTCTGGCTCAACATGGTTCCCACAACACTGCTCAATACCCCCGACTGTGCCAGATTCAAACTCGTCGCAGTGTTGGACGCATATACCGCCTGTTTATCGCTGGCGGCGGACAGAATGAAGATTGTGCCCATCAGCGCCAACATCGCCAGTAGAGCCACAACAACAATTAATACAATGCCGCGTCGGCTCGATACCTTTTTCGCCGCACGACCGACATCCGCCCGGACCAGCGGGGGCGTTGATCGCTGGATCTTTTCGGCTGGAGGCAAGAATTCATTCATCATGGGCTTAGCTCCAAACGGGTTCAATGCGGAAGATAAATAATCTGGGTAACAAAGTGCCCCCCCTGCATTCGATTATCGCGATCGGTGACCAGATACGTAATTTTCAGGGCTTTAGGCCAATACTCCTCATTCTGGGAGTAAAAAACCCACGTCTCCGGACAACCATCATCACCCGGCAGCAGATCCGACTCATAACTGCTCGGTAGGCCGCTGTTATCCAGTCCCCACCACTCAAGCTGTGGAGGGTTGCTGCCCGGTACGATTGACCCATCGGTCCAATCGACCGAAAAGCTCGGAACGCCGCGAAGCATGATCGGTTCCATGCGAATACAGCCGTTGAGTATTCCATGGGTAGAATCATAAGGTGTCGCTACGGTACCATATCTGTTGCAGAGTGGATCGGCGATGGGCACATTGATATTACCTTGACTCACGGCCAGGCTGTTGAGGTACGAGGCCAGTGTCTGCTGCGGCCCGCTGCTGCCACCGCCGCCTCCACCCGGTCCGCCAGGCCCGCCTCCTGGTCCACCCTGAAGGCCGACATCGTAAGCGGCATCAAGTCCGGAAGAGGTCTGATAGAACGTCTCCCCGTCCGGCGCTGTCCAATAGCCGCCGTTTCCATTCAGGCTGCTGTAGACTCCGGCTCCCCAAGTTGGACTTCCCGGTGGAATCATCAAGATGCATTCACGGCCGAAGAAAAATTGACCGGCCGTTTCACCGGATGGAAGTGCGGCGGGACTTCCATTTGGAATCGAACTCGGATTCCAACTGTTTTCAGGCCAATACGGCAATTCGGGATTTCCAGTATCTTCCGCCGCAGGTCCATAGGAGGCCGTCAACTGGCCATACCAGATTTGCGCTTTAGTCGCTGTGAGATAATCACTCATACTCAGCGTGGCGGATGATCCCGATCCCGAATAACTGCCGGTGCGGCCCTGAAAATGGCCATCGGCAACAAACGTGAGCTGATCCGCTCGCCAGACCGGATATTGTGAGGGAGTCCAACCGGAGGATGATCCTATCGATCCGCCCGGTCCACCTCCCGGCCCACCGGTATCCGCCGGGGGCGGAATGTACAACTCACGCCATAAAAGCGGCAATGTAGAGGGATTTTCCCCGCTGCTTGAGCCCGTCGATCCACCCCCGCCGCTCCCGCCACCGGGCCCTCCGCCGGGGCCCCCACCGGGCCCTCCGCCCGGCCCGCCGCCACCGCCACCTGTACCTCCACCGGAGGTATTACCGGCGGCCGCCACGAGGCTCGGATGTATGCACAAATAATAATTGTCGTTGTACGTTACTTCATCGCCCGGAGTGTATTGTACGCCCGGAAGCCATGGTGGAGCATAGTAATGTTGTCGAATGACGAGAAATTCATTGGTGTCAAAATGCCGGAAGTCATGCGATATCTGCGCTTCAACCACCCGTACAGA
>JAJZNY010000364.1 GCA_021852245.1 Planctomycetota bacterium
AAAAGGAGGGCGACAACGGCCCAAAGCCGATATCGCCCTCGCGTTTTATTTCGCCGTCAAAAATGAAAGGTTATTTTTTCTTATCTTTGTATGGCGAAACATGGCGAAGTTTGCCACGGCGTGGTTTGATGGTCACGCAGCCTTTGCCTTCATCGATATCGACGTAGTCGCCGGATTCGATACCGAGTTTGCGGCGCATCCAGATCGGGATGGTAACTTGGCCATGCTGGTTGATTTTTGGCATTTGGGTGCTCCTTATAAAAGCCTACAACTCAAGCCATATTCGAATTGTACAGAAACATTATGCAAAGGGCAAATGAAAATTAAATAAGGTCTCCCCGCGAAACCGCGTTATGCAATTTTCACCACGGCACGTGGGAGATTTATTCGCTTTTTGATATTTTTGGGCGCTGAAAAATATACTTGCTGTCATGGTGCCCGGGTTGAAGATGATCAGTCATCCTCGTCTTCATCCTCATGATGGTGATTGTTCACCTCGGCTGCACGCGAATTCTGACCGCGTTCAAGCTGGCGGGCATATTCAATGCAATACTTGGCCCATGGCTTGGCTTCGAGCCGGGCGCGGCCGATCGGCTTGCCGGTCGCCACGCAGATGCCGAAAGTGCCGTTATCAACGCGTTCAATGGCTTCGTGAATTTCACGCAGCGTCTGGCGTTCGCTCTCCAACAGGCCCAGCGTAAATTCCTGTTCAAAATTATCGCTTCCGACATCCGCCATGTGAATCGGACTCGATGAGTGGCCGCCGTCAGAATTAAACGCGTGGCTTTCCATGGATCCCATATCGCCGAGCAATTCACGCCGCTTTTCGAGCAGCAATCCACGAAAATATTCCAAATCGGCCGGGGTAAGTTTGGGTTCCTCCGCCGCGACGGTCGGAGTCGTCGAGCCGGCTTTCGGCGTCTTGGACGGTATCGCAGGTTTATTCATTTTATTCTGTTTTTTGGCCGTTCCAGCGGTAGCAGTTGATTTCGCCTTGCGGCTCGAGGCAGGTGCCGAAGCTGCTCGGCGAACCATCGCCACCGTCCGCGTCTTGACGCCAGATTTCGCCTTGTTCGTCCCAATCGGTTTGCTCTTCTTGGCGGTTGCCGACCGGGTGGAGGATCGCTTCTTCGTCTTGGTTGCGGATATCCGAGACTTTACTTTCCGAACCGCAACCGCCCGCTTTGAACCGTTCTTCTTCTTGGACGCAGCACCCGTCGCCTTTTTTGCGGACGCCGCCACCGATTTTTTATTCAGTTTTTTACGCTTCGACGAGGTTTTTTGTGAGGCCATTGATACTCCAAACATATCGCTTCACTTTGCCGCTCTCAAACCCCAGATTGCCGCAAATCGGGGAAAAAATGCCCGATTGATCTGCAGCGCACCTCAAGGTCGCTATCTTCTCCCACCCATGGGTACAGAACATTCAGAATATCGACAAATTCACGTTAAGTCAATTATTCTCGGGTATTACTTTCGGCGAACGAGCCGCATCAGAGTTTATTCGATAACGCGAATGTTCGGCTCTTAGTTTAAGAACCCAACTTGATCGCCAACCCGTTCCCGCCCCCTCATTTATGCCCACCTTTCAAGCCAAAAATCAAATCTGCAAGGATTTGACGAGAATGGCGGTTCACACTTAAAGCGTTTTTAAGATACGTCATCGGCACCGGAGGTATCTTGAATTCCAGAGCCGCCTTGTCCAGTTGGATCTGCCACGAATAATCCGTGTACATCAGCAACAGATATAGACGCTGAAATTTTGCCCCGCTTGAAGTAAGCAGCTTATGCGCATCGGCCGAGCTTTCCAACTTGTCCGCAGCACCAAATAAACCCGGCCGATGGTGCGGCCGCAGTCGCAGATGATGTTCCCGTGCCCATTGTTGCAGTTCGCTGAGCAATTTATTCTGGCTTTGCGCCATGTAGTGATTAAATTTTGCCGCCGCTGGCGATAACCCCTTAAACCCCGCCAGCAGGCTCAGTTGGCATTTGTCATGGCTCGCCTGAGCCAAATCCCCAAGCACAACGGCCAGAGCCGGCACCACAGGCCGCTTTGCCGCAGCCCGATTGGCAACTTGCGTTACGCCCGGTTCAATGGTCTCGCTCGAACAGCCCGCCAACCCCGATATCGTTGACACGCCGATCATCACTACGGCAACAGAAACAAGCCGCCGAGGACCGGCCCCTCCACCAAATATCACGGCGGGGTGTGGCATATCCATTTCCCCCTCAGGGCATCACTTTCACCGGTTTGCGGAACAGGCGGTCCAAGGTGTATTCGCCCGGCCCAAGAAGCCCCATGCTGATAACCACCAGCAGCAGGGTGAGCGGATATTCGCAACCGGGATAAGGCTTATTGGTCACGCCAAAGCCGTTCGGCGCGGTCATGATCACCGCCACCAGCATATTAAATGCCAGCGGGATGGAAATCAGTCGCAGGCCGGTCCCCACCAGGAAGATCAGACCGCCAAAAAATTCCGCGCACCCTGAAAGGATAGCACTCTCCAGCGGCATCGGGACATGTTTGGCCGCCAGAAATTTGGCAAACTGATGATAATCGGGACCGCCGAATGCCCCGAAAAGTTTCTGCGATCCGTGATAAAGAAACACCATCGCGATGGCGATGCGAATGATCAGCAGCGCCAAACTCTGGAATGCGGAATAATTAATCGTCCGGGCCATCACAAACTCCTTATTTCTGCAGGAAAATAGTAACCCACCTCATGCCGGTGACAAGCCGACAGCCTGAAGCGCCGCCCGGACGACCGCCCGATTTGACTCGGCGATCTCGCAGAGGGGCAGGCGCAATTCGCCACTGTCGCGACCCACCATCTGCATGGCCGCCTTGATCGGTATCGGGTTGGTTTCAATAAATAATGCCCGACATAGGGCAAAAAGCTTGTGGTGGATCGTACGTGCCCCCGAAAAATCCCCCGCAGCGGCCAGTTTGACCAGCGATACCACCATCTCCGGCACGATATTCGACGCAACGCTCACAACACCTTTGGCCCCGACCGCCATCATCGGCAGCGTCAGGGAATCATCACCCGAGAGTACCGTAAGCCCGGCGCCCACTGCTTCACTTGTCATATCCAGATTACCGGCCGCATCTTTGACCGCGACGATATTTTTGCATTCACTCGTCAAGCGTTTCATGGTACTGACCGTCATCGTCACGTTGGTTCGCCCCGGGATGTTGTAAAGCACAATCGGAATATCCACCTGCCGGGCAATCGCCGTAAAGTGGCGTACAAGACCTTCCTGCGTCGGTTTGTTGTAATACGGATTCACCAGAAGCGCCGCGTCGGCGCCCGACGCTTTGGCATGTGCGGTAAGCTCGATGGCCTCTGCCGTGCTGTTGGACCCCGTGCCGGCGATCACTTTCACACCGGTTCCGCGAGCTAACGCAACCGCCACTTCAATTACCCGCCGATGTTCCTCGTGCGAGAGCGTCGGCGATTCACCCGTAGTCCCGACGGGCACGATACCCGTAACCCCCGCATCCACCTGCGCCTTGATCTGCCGGGCAAAGGCGGCTTCATCCACCCGGTCATTCTTAAATGGGGTGATCAGGGCGGTGAAAGTTCCCGAAAACATATGGCCAACTCCTTGAAACTCAGGACTCGATTAACTCGCGCATCTGCCGTACCGCCTCACGCAAGCCAATAAATACGCTGCGACTGATGATGGAGTGCCCGATGTGCAATTCCGCCATGTGCGGCAGGGCGGCCACCGGTTTCACATTTTCATAATTCAGGCCATGACCGGCATTAAGCTGCATCCCCTGATTAACCACTTCCTCCGCTGCCTGCCGCAGGCGATCCAGTTCGCTCGGCCGCCGCCGCCCGTCAGCAAGTGAATACGGGCCGGTATGAAGCTCACAGACATCAAATCCTGCCTCCGCCGCAGCGCGAACCTGATCGATATCCGCATCAATAAATGCGCTGGCGACGATTCCCTTTTTCTTCAGCGGTGCGATAAATTGACGCAGAGATCCGCACTGTCCCTTGACGTTGAGTCCCCCTTCGGTTGTCACTTCGCTCCGTTTCTCCGGCACCAGCGTGATCATCTGCGGTATGACCTCCATGGCAACGCGCCGGATCTCCGTCACCGCCGCCATTTCCAAATTCAGCGGCACCTGCACCGCCGGCCGCAGCCGCCGCACATCATCATCGTTGATGTGCCGCCGATCCTCCCGCAGGTGGACCGTGATCAGGCTCGCTCCGCCGAGCTGCGCTTCAACAGCCGCCCACACCGGATCCGGCTCAACACCACGGCGTGCCTGCCGAATGGTCGCCACATGATCGATATTCACACCCAATAAAGGCACAATTCATCCTTCATGATAAAAAATTCAGCCCATCGCGGCCGAATTTGCATTACGCCGAAGCGGCAGCACCCTGCCTGAGCCGTTTCACCACCGCCGCGTCGCGCGCGGACAATTCTGGAAATTCCGGATCGCTGCCGACATCCGGCCGCCGCTTCCACGAGCGGGCGCAGCTTGGATACAGCCCGCGCGTATCCACCATTCGAATCTGCCACTGCGAGCCGGTTTCAATTCGATGAAATCCGGCGCCGAGCGCATCTTCAATCTCCGGCCCATATAACCGCGCCAAATTCTGCGACGCTTCGTCAGGCGGCGCCACAATCACCGCTTCGGAATCCAGCGGGTTCCCAAGCCCGATCGTCCTTTTGAGTTCGTCCAGCTGCTTGTTGCCACTTTCAATCAGTTCCATCCACTGCGGCCACGGCTCCAGGGCGGCATTCTCCGCATGCATATGCGTGGAGAAACTCACACAATGCACCGACGCCGGTGCCTTGTCCATCCCCCGCAGTTGGCGTACCGACTGCCACACCTCGTCCGCCGTGAAGACCAGAACTGGGGCGGATAGCTCCACCAGCGACCGCAGCAGCAGAAAACAGATGTGCTGAGATGCCCGCCGTCGGGGCGAATCCGGCAATTCGCAGTAAAGGCGGTCTTTGATCGCCTTGGCGTAAAGGGCGGAGATATCCACATTGCAAAATTCATAGATATTCCGGAACACGCGGTGAAAATCATAATTTTCATACGCGGCATGCGTGTCGCGCTCCAGTTGGTCCAGCCGACCAAGCATCCACATATCAATGCTCTGTGGCGCGGGCGGCACCGCGTGGCGCTCCGGATCAAAATCGTAGAGATTGCCCAGCAGATAGCGGAATGTGTTGCGTATCTTTCGATACGCCTCGCCAATGCGTGCCAGCAGTTCCTTTGAACACGGCATGTCATTTTGATAGTCCACGCTCGCCACCCACAGCCGCAGCACGTCGGCACCATGTTCCTTGAGCGCATCCGATACCTTAATATCATTCCCCGCGCTCTTGGACATCTTGCGACCCTGACCGTCCACGATAAATCCGTGCGTCAGTACGGCCTTGAACGGCGGCGTATCCCGATATCCCGCCGCCTCCAGAAGCGTCGATTGAAACCACCCGCGATGCTGATCCGAACCCTCAAGATACAGATCCGCCCCGTACCCCAGATGCGGATGCGTCCCCTCCAGCACCGCACGATGCGATGCCCCGGATTCAAACCACACATCCAGAATATCGCTCCCCTTACGCAGCGATGCCGTGATAAATTCATGGCCGGCCTTCGTCCCCGCGTCCGGCGTCAGGGCTTCATCGCACCAGCGATCTGTCCCAAGAATCTTCTCCGGTGAATCGGTATACCAACTATCCGCCCCATGGAGGCCGATATATTCCGCGACGCGGGCCGTCGATCGGGCGGTTAAAAGAATATGACCGTCCGGATCGGTGAACGCGGGGATTGGAACTCCCCACGACCGCTGCCGCGAAATACACCAATCCGGCCGCGTGGCAAGCATGCCGCTGATACGTGACTTTCCCCACGCCGGTATCCACTGCACCTGATCAATAAAGTTTTCAGCCTGACGCACCAGCGGGCTTTCATGCGATGCACGCACAAACCACTGCTCGGTGGCGCGGAAGATGATCGCCCGGCGGCATCGCCAGCAATGCGGATAACTGTGTTCAATGATATTTTCCGCAATCAGCAATCGGCTGTTCTTGAGATGCTCAATGATCTTCGCCCCGGCATCCCAGATCAATTCACCGCGAAGAAACTCGGGAGCGCTCTGGTCATAACGCCCATCCGGCAATACCGGCGAATAAATTTCCAGGCCATACTGCTTTCCGGTGGCATAATCCTCCGCGCCATGGCCGGGGGCGGTGTGCACAAGTCCCGTACCATCCTCCAGCGTTACATAATCAGCGTACACCAGCGGGCACCTGCGTGCCGTATCCAGCGGATGCTGATATTGGATCGCGCAATCGGCAAGCTCCTCTCCCGAGATCGGCTCGCCAACAAGGCGATATTCCGCCTGCAGCGGCCCATGGGCAGCCGCATGAATCGTCGCCTCCATCCGCTCCTGTGCCACGATGAGCGCTGGAAATTCCCTGCGGGAATCCGCCAAGCATACATACATGTTTTTCGGCCCGGCCGCCACCGCCCGATTTGCCGGCAGCGTCCATGGCGTGGTCGTCCAGATGAGATAACCGGCGGCAGGGGGGCGGGGACCGAATTGCGCCGGCCAATTCCCCGTCGCTAAATCCATGCTAAAGGCGACAAATACACTGGTGGATTTGTGCGGGCCATACTCAAGTTCCGCCTCCGCCAGCGCCGTCTGATCATACGTGCACCAGTGCACCGGCCGCCGCTGCCGGAAAACCAGATCGCGCTGCAGCAGATCCGCCAGAACCTCCAGCACCCCTTTTTCATACGCCGGGCTGAGGGTCAGGTACGGGTGTTCAAAATCCCCCAGCACGCCCAGCCGTTGAAATGATTTCGACTGCTGACCCACAAATTTCATGGCATAATCGCGGCAAAGCTTCCGCACCTCCGACGGAGGCATGGCCTTGAGTTTCGGCCCCAATTCCTTCTGCACGGCACTTTCAATCGGCAAACCGTGGCAGTCCCACCCCGGCACATATTCGCAGTCAAACCCCGCCATGGTGCGGTATTTCACGATGATGTCCTTGAGCACCTTATTGATCAGGTGTCCCATGTGAATGTCGCCGTTGGCATACGGCGGGCCGTCGTGCAATACCCATTTTCCGCGCGGGTGTTCGCATGCGCGAATTTTTTGATACAGGTTTTCGTCCTGCCATTGCGTCAACATGGCCGGCTCGCGCTGCGTCAAATTGGCCTTCATGGGAAAATTCGTCTGCGGCAGATTCAGTGTGGATTTATAATCTTTTGCAGGTGCATCAGGCGGTGCTGTTGATTGGGATTCCATAGTACCTCAGGCGCTCCGG
>JAJZNY010000141.1 GCA_021852245.1 Planctomycetota bacterium
TTGGGATATTGGTCGAGATAGGAGGTTGCGGCGGACAACAGCAGCGTTACCGTGTTGGCCTTCTTAATGCTGATCGCGTTACGATCGTCCCGCCATGAGCCCCCATGGATTCTGATCAAAAGCACGGCCTGATAGCCCATGCCGTTATTGGTCAGTTTGCCGGAAAGGACCAGTTCATTTCCTTCAGCCAGTATTTGGCCATGGCGGTGCGCTGAGCCCATACCCACGCGCATGGTGAGCGCAGCCGGGCGGTTGGCGGTGAATCTGGCCACCATGACGTGATCAGGAAAGCTGCAAAAACAGGCGCGATGATAGGTGGTGTTTCCGATGGTGAATTGGACATGGGCGATGGCGGTCCGCAGATTCAGGCTTCGCCGATATCCACTCGGCTTGCCGGCGGGATATTGACTGCGAATATAGATGTTGCCGAAATCCTGGTAAGCGCCATACGCTTTGGGATTGCCGGTGAAATAGCGCTTAATACCGCGTGGTTTCTGATGATTGCGTATTTCCCTCTGAATGGCCTTAATCCGAGCGGCACCCCCTGTGCGATTTCCACCGTTGTAACCCTTCCATGCTCCCGGGCCACCTGCCCATAGGCTATCCTGGTTAAATTGGATCATATCGTTTCGCACACGCCCAAAAATCATGGCACCCAATTCCCCATTACCGATTGGATAGGCCTGGGTCATCCAGTCCTTTGCAGGACGGCCGGACCAGAGCAGCAATCGATCAGCGGGGGATTTGGGTGATGTAGCCGAAGCGATACAAAGGTGGTTCAGGGAAAAAATATAAATTACGGTCATCCATGCCGATAAAAATCCGAAAGACCTGAGGTTTCGCATCACCATCATTTCTCCTCGCACCGCCAGGGCAGCCCGCCACATGGCATCACAGAAGATTCCATTGCCTTTTCAATACATAATGATATGAATGGCTCCGGCTGAAAAACCTGGCGCAGTTTTTTTTTGATATACAAGCTCGCAGGCGCGGTGCAATCATAAAGGTATCTATTCGATGGCTTTCGGTTTGCCAAGCTCACCACGAGCTTGATCATGAATCCGCAGTATACCCCCTACCGAAACAATAACAAATGTGCGATCACGAAAAAGCATGGAGCCGGAATTGAGCGTCGCGCACCATTTTGTTCAATAGCGGGAGGGCTCACGAATTGGCTGAAGTGACATGGACGCAGGGAACGGGGATATCGATCATCTATGCACCGCTGAAATGGCGCGGTATCTCGTCGCTTTCAATACGCAGTTGGCTTGAATGCCCAAGCATTCCTCCGACTTGTGCGCGCCACTTTCGCTCGATCATTTCAAATTACGATCATCGCCCGTTCCGCCATCCTCCCAAGTCAGCTCTGATTGATTGACGCCCACCTTTTTCGATTTTAGGCTACTATAAGAGGTTAATGAGTTTTTAGCGAGCGATAAAAAGCGGTGCGATGTCCATTTTGCCATAGTGAAAACGACGATCGCGTAATTGATTCGCGTCCGGCCGAGGGGGGTGAAGCTATCCGGCGGCGAAGAGAATGCCAGAAATGTCGGCGTCGCTACACCACGTATGAGCGAGCGGAGGAAGTTGTGCGCATGACCGTCGTGAAGAAAGATGGGTCGCGCGTACCGTATGACCGAAATAAATTACTCGACGGCATCCAACGGGCCTGCTACAAGCGTCCGGTTCCGGCATCAACCATCTCCGGCATGGTGGATTCGGTGGAAGAACAGATTCAGCGAAATTTTGACCGTGAGGTACCGAGTTCCGAGATCGGGGAATTGGTGATGAAATTACTGCGAGCGGCTGATCCCATAGCGTTTGTGCGATTTGCGTCCGTTTACCGCGAATTTCGAGACCTCGGGGAATTGGCGCAGGAAGTGCAGAGTGTGATGGACGATGACAAAAAAGATCCGCGACAGCCGGAACTATTTCAACCATAAACGTCGCGTCTTTTTGGCGCAGCGGCGGTTGACCGGTTATGCTCGGCGGAGTTTGGTGGTTTGACTTAACGCGCGGGGTAGCTTAACGACATGATGCGATTTGAAGCAAAAAAGCCATGGGCGATCGTGATGGCTGCGGCAGGGGTGATTTCCACTGTCATTTTATCAGGGTGTTCGCAGGGACCGAGTTCCTCATCACCTCCGATCGCCGCGCAGGATCGCGTTCCTCTGCCTTCGGTCTATCCGGCACTTCGAGGGACGGTCGGGGAGTATGTCGGACTCGGGTACACCGGGCCGATCGTGGTGCGTGGTTGGGGGCTCGTAGCGGGCTTACCCAATACGGGCAGTGGACAGATGCCGCCTCCCATTCGGGCTCTGATGCTCAATCGATTACTCAAAGCGGGCGTGGGATTCTATTCGCACGATACGGGGAATATTGACCCCAATCAAATTTTGGCATCCAAACAGGTGGCGGCGGTGGCGGTTGAGGGGGCCATTCCGCCTTTGGCGGTAAGGGGGACCACGTTTGATGTCTATCTCAAGGCACTACCGAATACTTCCACCACGAGCATTGAAAACGGCCTGCTCTGGCCGGTAGGCCTGCGGGTGCATATTCGCCTCGTCGACCAGAGCCGCGTCGTAGCCAGGGCCCGCGGGCCGGTATTCTGCAATCCATTTACTTCTGATGGGAAACTCAAACCCACCAGCACCCTGGTTCGCGAGGGAAGGGTGATAGGTGGTGCCGTGGTGCAGGAAAGTGTGCCGTGCCTGCTCGAGCTCTACAATCCATCGTATCGCATTACCGATCTGATTCAACGTGTGATCAATCAGCACTACGGTAATTACCCGCCCGTGGCCACGGCCGAAAATGATCGGTTGGTCGAGGTACGGATTATTCATCGCTATCGACATGATCCGATGCGTTTTGTGCGGCGAGTTCTGGAACTCTATCTGGCGGGCAATGTGCCGGGCTTTAACGATCGTCAGGCACAGGTGATTATTAAATCATTGAAAGATCCGGCGGCGCCGCACGAGGCGCTGGCGGTGGCTCTGGAGCAGCTCGGAGCCCCGATTCTTCCCATATTGCAAAAACATTATGGCTCATCCAATGCCGCAGTCGCCTATTACTGCCTGCAGACGGGGGCGCGCCTGGGCGACAGCGACGCGATCACCGCCATCAGCAAAATAGCGCTGGACACCACGAGCCCGTTTGAGCGCCGGGCGATTTACACACTGGGGCATTGTCACGACCGCTTTCTGGCCGGTCTGACCTTTCGCAAGCTGCTGCATTCGGCGTCGCGCCGTGTGCAGATCATGGGGTACAAGGCTCTTGTGTCGATTCATTCATCCATTGTCTATTCGCAGGACATCAGCCAGAAATTTATCATGGATATCATTCCCGGTCGGCAGAAGTGCACAATCTATGTCACCACACACCACCTGCCAAGGATCGCATTCCTCGGGCACATACCCTCGCTGGTTCCAGGTTCACTCTACATCAGTCCGCACGATACGTTGACCGTCAATTATTCTCCCACCGCCAGCGTGCGTTCGGGGAACGGTAAATCAGCAGCGAATGCGGAACCAGTGGAGTTGTTCTATCGGAATCCGCTCACCGGCCAGACCGTCTCATTGAAATGTGGAGCCGCTGTACCTGCGATCCTGGCGACTCTGGCGGGGGCACCGAATCCATTTGGAAAGCATTACAATCCGCGTCAGGCATTTATCGGTGCGTCGTACCAACGTGTGGTGGAGATGCTCTACACGCTCTGCCATACCCACCAGATCAATGCCGATTTCGTCATGGAAAGTATTACGGGAAAGACCCGGATGCTGATGGCGAGTCTTAACCAACCCCGCCCCAGCCACAGTACGATGCAACATACGGCCAAGGGTTCAACCCCAACATCGAGTCCGACGGCGCCGTTCAACACAACCCTGCCGGGCGAGCTACCGGCCGGTGCCCAACCGGCTGGAGGTAAATGAGAACCATCCGGCACAGGTAAGCCGACCGGATTCAGAGCTAAGATGGGTTGGTTCGAGCGTATCAGGCGCCGGCATTTGTCCGTTGTTTGCGGAGTTCCGCAAGCCGCTGCCGGGCATCGCGAAAGTTGAAATCCCACTGTGTGATCTTGCTGTAGATTTTCTCCGCTTCCGGTCCCTGATTGGTGAGTTCGTACGCACGTGCCAGCCAGTAGTGCATTTCCTTGCTGCGGCCGTCGCCGGTCGAGGCAAGCTCATAATTTTCAATGGCTCTCTGGAGTGTCTCCCCCGCCTCAAGGTACATGCCCTGGTCAAGAAACGCCCGACCGAGAAGTTGCAGTGCATCGGCCCGGTGCTTCGGACTTGCCTGAGCCTGCTGCAGGACAGCAATCGCATCTTCCGAGCGACGTGCGCGATAGAGGCGCAGTCCATATTCATAGGCGACGTTGGCGTCGGATGGGAAGTTTTTGAAGCGTTCCGCAAATTCTTCAACCTCAAACGCCAGTTTTTTCGCATCCAGATCAGCGATCTTTTTCTGCAGCTCTTTATCGTCCGGATGCGCTTTCAGTTGATCATTCAACTCTCTCAAGTCGCGCCGGAACTTGCGAATGTGCACGTCCCCTTTAAGCATTTTGTATCGATAGGTGCGGGTTTCCTTGAAGGCTCGGTCCAAAACTGCCAGCGCTTCCTCATCGGCCTCATCTGACTCGACATCCAGAAGCGCTTTGATGAGCTTGGCAATGTTCTGCGCATCGAGTGGATTCTGTTCCCAGGCCTCGCGTGCATCTTCCACCAGCTTGATGCGAAATTCTTCGGTTTTATTCAGGGCATCCTTCTGCAGCAACTCCTGAGTACCCGCTTTGTTAGCGAGCGACTCCTTGAAATCAGGCACATTTTCGTAGCCGCCGCGTTTGAGGGTTTCACGTGTACCCAAATCCTTGATGCGCTGATCCAATGAGGGATCAGTGGGAGTGAGGTTGTAGGCCAATTGAACCGCTTCGCCAGCTTTGGAGAATTCTGAAACTTGTTCAAAATAATCGGCCATTTCGAGATACTGTTTGACATTCGGGGTTTTACCGGTGCTGATGGCCTGCAATACAACGGGCCCAAACCAGACAATAATATCACGATAAGAGCCGAGTGCCGCGTGCTTCATCATGTTCAGCATATGGGTGATGTTGCCGGGGTCTTTGGCGAGAAGGTATTCAGCATTGAGCATCTGCTCTTTCGGAGTTTTACCGGCGAAGTAGGGCTTGGTTCCCAGGAAACCACCGGCGGGTTTGCCCCCACTCACCTTGCGACGCAAGGATACATCCCGCAGGGCCTTATGTTCATCGAGATTGTCGGGTTCGCGCAGCAGACCCTGAATATACATGTCAATGGCGTAGTCAAAGTTACCCGTATCCGCAACCGTTTTGGCACGGTCAAAAAACGGTTTACCTTTCCCCGGTCCCTCGACAACCACGGTCGCTTGAGCTTTGGCCATATCAAATTCCGAAACGCCTAAAAAGACAAAATGTCATCTACGCTGCGCCAGAACAAAACGCTCGCGATATTCTACACTATTCAAGCATGTCTCACATCTTTTTCCACTGGCGGCCCGTGAGGATGAAGCCGATAGGCCAACATCAGAAGCAGCTATACAGGCCGCGATATCCACGCTATCGCGATGCTTATTCGGTGCGGTGCAGCATGCGAAATCTTCCAGATTCCTCGAATTTGGTAGTCTATCATGTGGACCTCATCGAAGACGCAATCACAAATCATGTCAAACGAAGTTAGCAGATTAAGAGTGATAGTCAACCGTCCGGGTGCCGGGGCGGAAATTCTTTCTATCGATTAATTTTCATTTTTTGCCTGGGAAGCGAACTTTGATGCAACAATCGATCTATCAGAGCCTTATGGCCGGGCTTGGCGATAAATTCAAATCCACCATTATTCTGAAGGTAGATGGTGTAGAGAACCCCCGGCCGAACCGGTTTGGCGACATACTGGAGTTGTACCACCTGCAGGCCAAGTTTTCTATCGGCACGCCGCGAGCGAATAAGCCGCTGGATCTGACGCCAGAGCGAGAGCGCGAAGGGATTGGGTGGTCCGTAGCGGGGCTCAAGAACACGAGGCACACCTTCCCGCCCCAGCAGGGATGTCCCGCGATCGGGCGCCTGCGAATTGGAGAATATACGGGTAAAGAAGCCGAGCGACTTCCCACGCAGGGCGTTACCAGCCTCGACAAATGAATCGGCAAATTTAAGCACATAACCGCCGATGTAGGGTTCATCGCCGGGGATAACTATTTTTTGCACTGGCAAAGCGACGCGCCCATGGTTGGTGAACGTGAATTCCCGCCATAAAAGTGTTGTCTGCAAGACACGACCGCGACGGTTGAGTACCTGCCCAACGACAACGAGTTGCGCCTCCTGCGCTCGGCCGGTAAGGCGCTTGATGATGGTCTGTAGTTCCAGACGCTCCTTTTTTAATTGGGCGATTTGCGCATGGCGAGAACGCAAATCGCGGATCAAATGGACCGCCAGGGTGGCAAGAGTCGCTGACACCACCAGCCAGAATAGAGCGCGCCCCCATTTCATCGGCCGACCTCACCTTAAAATTCGATCATCAACGGATTAAAGGAGCGGTCAGCTCCTTCAAACGTGTATGCCAGAGTTTGGCCATGGCGGCCACGGTGGTCGGCGTCCATTCGGACCCGTCACCTGCGATGTACTTGAGCAGATGTCCATGAGCCGTTACCCACATTTTGGATTCATAGGGGTCCATCTGATCGGTTACCAGATACGCCCGCACCTGTCGGCCGTGAACATTGATGACGGCACTGGATTGGACGGAAAGGACCCTTAATGCGGGTCGGCGGGCCTGATTATCGAAGGTGACCATGGCAAGCGGTTTACATTTTGCAAGGTTCACCATATGGGGCCAGAGGAGTTTCAATACCGGGGGCATGAAAGCCGGCATATCGGACCGAAGAACAAATCGCACCGGTCTGTTGGGCATCCCTGCGACAATATGACTGAGAGTACGGACAACTTTCACATGCGTGCGGTAGACGAAACCATCCGTGGGGCGGCCGTGGGAATCGAGAATCGGGAAAAAGCCCGTAGTTGCCTGACCGACCTCGGTAACCCAGTGGGTATCGTAATTGGGATAGGGTGGATGGAGCTTGATGAGTTTGGGCTTTCGGGTTTTCGGATCTACGACAATTTTCTGCGCGTGGAGTTCTGCGATGACCGGATTATTAAACGGAACCATCGTCTCGACAGAGTCGGTCCATTGGGAAAAATGCGTCGGCGGGCCCGGCACACCCGGTTGTCGGGTAAACG
>JAJZNY010000235.1 GCA_021852245.1 Planctomycetota bacterium
AGCCGTTCTCACACGCGGTCAGCAGCGTCACCTGATTATCGCCATGATCCAGCCCGTGGGGGACGATCACCATGGCGACCACGCGATCATCCGCTTCAAGCTCCACGCCTTTGACGCCACCGGCCTGGCGGCCCATATCGCGCACTTCGGTTTCCTCAAACCGCACGGCCATGCCGCCGCGGGTCGCCAGCACGATCTGATCGTTCCCGTTGGTAACGCCCACACCGATGACGCTGTCGCCCTTGTCCAATCCGATGGCGATGATGCCGCGCTTCTGCGGATTCCCATACGCCTTCAGGAGCGTCTTTTTAATAATGCCGGCCGAGGTGGCCATCACCAGATGTTTGCCTTCGTCATCGAAATCGCGCACCGGCAGGACGGCCGCGAGTTTTTCTCCGTCCTGAAAATCCACCAGATTGGCGATGGACCGCCCCTTGCTCTGCCGGCTCATCTGCGGGACATCGTAAACCTTCTGCCAGTAGCAGCGCCCGAGATTGGTGAAGAACATGAGATAGTCGTGGGTGGACCCGATGAACAGGTGCTCGATGAAATCACCTTCCTTGCTGTCGGCCCCCACAATGCCCCGTCCGCCACGTCCCTGCCGGCGATAGGTGTCCAGCGGCATGCGCTTGATGTACCCCTCGTGGCTGATGGTGACGACGGCCTGTTCGTCGGCAATTAAATCTTCAATATTGATGTCCGTCGCGTCGTTGGTGATCTGCGTGCGGCGTTCGTCGCCATATTTATCCCGCAGCTCAATCGTGTCTTCGCGGATGATATCCAGCACGCGTTTGTCATCGCTCAGAATCAATTCATAGCCTTCGATTTCGGCCGAGAGTTTGTTGTATTCATCGGCCAGCTTGTCGATTTCCAGCCCCACAAGCCGCTGAAGCTGCATGATCAGGATGGCGTCCGCCTGGGCTGCGGAAAGCGTCATGCCGCCGTCTTCCTTTTCCGCCTGATGGATCCGTTTGAGGAATGCGCCGGGAATGAGTTTTTTCCATGTGAGCGCTTCATCAATGGTGAATTTTTTGCGCATCAGATTGGCTTTGGCGGTGGGCACATCGGGGCTGATCTTGCGGTTACGCAGCATCTCGATGACGCCCATGACCTCAATCTTGCCTCCCGCGCTGCGCGGCGAAATCTCTTCGGTATGAATATCCGCCAATGCCAGAATCAAACCTTCCAGAATGTGCGCCCGCTGGCGGGCCTTCTTGAGACGGAAGGCCGTCCGCCGACGTATCACTTCCTTGCGATGGGCGATAAATTGCTCCATCAATTCCTTGAGCCCCATCGTCCGCGGCTGGCGATTCACCAGTGCAATGTTGATGATGGAAAAAGTGCTCTGCAGCGGGGTGTACTGATATAACTGATTGATCACCACATTGGCGTCGGCATCGCGCTTAAGCTCGATCACCACCCGCACCATGTGCTCACGGTCCGATTCGTCGCGGACATCCGAAATGTCCTTGATCTGCTCTTCCTTCACCTTGGCAGCGATGGATTCAATAATGGTCTTTTTGAGCACCTGATAGGGGATTTCGGTGATGACAATCTGCTCCTTGCCCCCCTTGACCTGTTCCGTATGCACACGTCCGCGCAGCACGATCTTCCCGCGCCCATGCTCGTAACCGTCCAAAATCCCGCTGCGGCCGCATATCACGCCGCCGGTCGGAAAGTCCGGCCCTTTGACAATCTTCATCAATTCCTTGAGCGTGCAGTGCGGTTCGTCAATCAACTTTACCAAACCGTCGCAGATTTCACGCAGATTGTGCGGCGGAAGGCTCGTCGCCATGCCCACGGCGATTCCCTGTGATCCGTTGACCAGGAGATTAGGGAATTTGGATGGCAGTACCGTCGGCTCTTCCATTCGCTCGTCGTAGTTGGGAATGTAATCAACGGTATCTTCCCGCAGATCTTCCATCATTTCGGCGGCAGCTTCCGCCATACGCGCTTCGGTATATCGCATGGCCGCCGGCGGATCGCCATCGATGGAGCCGAAATTTCCCTGCCCGTCGACCAATCGCGCCCGCATGTTCCAGCTTTGCGCCATGCGCACCAGCGTGGGGTAGATCACCGCTTCGCCGTGCGGGTGGTAATTACCGGAGGTATCGCCTGCGATCTTGGCACACTTGATATGCTTGCTGCGCGGCATGAGACGCAGATCATTCATGGCGACGAGAATGCGGCGCTGAGAGGGTTTGAGGCCGTCGCGCACATCCGGCAGAGCGCGATCCATAATCGTGCTCATCGCATAGGTGAGGTAGCTTTCAGAAAGCTCGGTTTCAATTTGCAGGTCGGTTATCCGGGCGTCTTGATCGAACATATTCTTCCTTGAAGACCGTTTGAGTCCAAATTCGCGGCGGCGACCCTCTTTCAGGTGCCGCTATCAAGTTGGAATTCTAACGGAAAATAGACCGGGCGTCGCTGTTTCGCAGCCGTCATGGTCGGCTTCCGCAACGCCCCGCACTGCCGGCGGTCCGGGTGATGGGATGACCGTACAGGCGGCATCAGTGTGCGGCCATGACCAAGGCGACGCCTCCGAGGGCGATGCAGTAAATGGCAAAGGGCCACAGTTTTCGGGTTTCAAAATATTTCATCAGAAATGCCGTGCTCAGATACGCCGCCAGGCCCGCCGCGATGGCCGCCGGAATTGTGAGGCCGAGGATCGCGTGCGCACTGTGCTTGAAAAGAGCTGGCACCTTGAGAAGCCCGGCGGCTGCGATGACCGGTGTCGCCAGCATAAAGGCAAAACGGCACGCCTCTTCGTAGGAAAGCCCGGCTAGAATGCCGCCGACGATGGCGGCACCGCTGCGCGATATGCCGGGGAACAGGGCAAAAGTCTGCGCTGCACCCACCGCTGCGCCGGTCGGAAATGAAAGATCTTCCGCGGCCTTGTTTTCGGCTCCGCGCTGGGCGCTCTTTTTCTTAAGCCAGTCGCCCGCGAGCATCACCAATCCGTTGGCCATCAAAAATACGCACACCATCCAGTAATAGTGCGGATTATCAAAAAACAGCTTGAATTTTTTCTCAAATACCAGCCCGACCAGCCCCACCACAATGGTGCCGGCCACGAGCAGCCAGGCAAATTTACTATCCCGATCATAAACCAGTTTTTTGTGTTTAATACTGCCGAGATACGCTTTGATCACCTTAATCCACGTCTTCCAGAAGTAGATGAACAGCGCGGCGGCTGTGGCCAGATGCAGAGCCACCACGAAGGAGAGAAAATCCTTGTTTTGCGCATTAAAGTGCCAATGCAGCAGATGCTTGATGATAATGATGTGCCCCAACGAACTGATGGGAAAGAGTTCTGATATCCCCTGCAGAAGGCCCAGAATCACGGCCTGCACCAGCGTCAAATGGTGCGTCGGCTCAAGGGCCGCGGTCGCGGCATGCAGATGTCCGGTGAGCAGAGCCGTTTTATCGTGCATCCATATCCTCCTCTTGGTTGAGTGAACGAGTTCCAAACCACGGCCCCCGGCAGTCCACCGCAGGCATGAGCATCATGCGTACATGTCGGCTTTTTTTCAACCCAAACGTGAAAACCTGCGACAGGCTACCGGGCCGGCCGATGACAGAACATAGAATTGAAAGCCCCTTTTTAGCCGATATCAAGCTACAATTCCTGCGGTATTCCGGTGCATCGCCCGTCGGGTGTGCAGTTGTGGATTGGTCGAGGATGTTTTATGAAACCGGCCGTTTGGCTCATACTGCTTTCCACTGCATCGCTTTCGGGTTGTGCGAGCAATCCGTTTTCTGCGTCCGCTCCGATGCACGTTCCCGAGGCACTCTACCAGCCGGCATTTTATTCCGTGGGAAATGGATTAAGCCCCGCCCCTTCGGGAAAGGGCGTATCGCGGCGAAATGTCCATCTGTCGCAACTGATGGCGGAAGCTTCGCTGCCCGTTGCCCCGGCCCGCAAAACGGTTTCTGCAAGGGATCGGAAAAAAGCACTGGTTTTTTATGGTTCAGGCCTTAATGCGGCATACAGCGGCCGCTACAGTGGTGCCCTTTACCTTCTTCGGCAGAGTTATAAGTTCAATCCCAATTCGGCCAAGACACTCTCGGCGCTTGCGCAAGTGTCGATGAAACTCGGCGACACCGCCGGTGCCGATCGATATTTGAAGTCAGCCCTGCACCTGAATCCGCTGGATCCGAAGCTTCAATTACAGGCGGCCGCACTGGATTTATCCCACGGCCGCGGGAAAGCCGCCTTGCAGCGTCTCCTGATTGCCCGCAAATCGCCGCAACTCAAAGCGGATTCTCCGCTTTTGCCTCGGATTGATTTTTTATTGGGTGCTGCCCTGCAGAGCAGGGGGTATTACGGTGCCGCTGCCGAGGCGTATCAGCAGACGGCCTTGCTCCTCAAGCAACCCTCGGTGACGTACGAGTTCAACCCGCACGACCACCGCCTGATGCGAAGTCGCGGGTTAATCCACTTTTTGATCGGCCGCAACAGTCTTCTGGCGGGACGCTATCCTACTGCCGCCGCATGTTTTGCCACCGCCCGTCGGCAGGGGTTTACCAATCCCGTTATCCTCGGCCAACTGGCATTGGCCATGCAATTTACGGGCCATCCACGAGCGGCAGCCCGGGACGCGGTGGATTATTCTGTTCGTACACACGGTTCGCCTCCGGCGACCATCATTCTCGCGGATATGATTCTGGATCAGCATGGGCCGGCGATGGTTCTCGCCGCCGCCGAGGCGTTAAAGGCCGGCTCCCTGGCTCAAGCCGATGCCTTGGCGTGCGTGGCACACGCGGCGTGGATTACAGGTCATACGCGCACCGCCCGGCGCACGCTGGCCCGACTCTGCAGGCTGCAACCGGCGAAAATTTCAACCGTGCAGAAGTTTATCGTGCTGGCAGTCTGTACCGGTCGGCGGCTTGATGCGATCAAATGGGTCACGCGCGCGCTCGCTGCCCACCGGCTGCCGCCGCATGCACTCTCAGCTATCACGGCCGATTTTTTCGGCCTGCATCCCACCGAGACGGACGTTCGCCGATTGCTGCGGAGTGTGCTCAAGCGACGGGCGATCAGCGTCAGTCTGCCTCCACAACAACAGGTGGAGCAACTTCAGTGGCAGTACGGACTGATCGATAATCTCTCGCTGCTCACCGGCCGCCGCCAATTTGCACTGACCGTCACGGGTGAGTTGCTGCAGCGGGCGCCCCAATTCTGGCCCACCATCAAAGGACGCTGCCTCGCTTTGGCGTTGGGACACCGGTATTCAGAGGCGGATGAGCTGATTCGTCGAGCGATTCGAGAGCATCTCGGCGGGGCGGACGCCTATGTGATCAAGGCGGAAGTTTATGCCGCTGCCGATCGCATGGCGGCCGCCATGAGCACTGCGATCAACGCCACCTACTCCTATCCACATTACCGTCCATTGTGGCGTGAACTGGAGCGCCTGACGCACGATCGGCAGTATCCGCCGGATGAGGTCAACATTCTGCGTCATGAGGCGGAGTTGTTTCCGCAGGACCGCAGGGTGGCATTCCGGCTCGTGCAGGTGGAATATGAATTTGGCGATATCGGGGCGTTTCGCATCGAGGCTCAGGACTTTCTCTCGCGTTTCGGGCAAGGAAAGCGGACACTGATTGCCGCCGCCATGGTCGACGCGGTGAACCACAATTGGCCGGCCATGAAGGAGCAGATCGCCACCGCCCGGCGGCTCTATCCGACCAGCCGATTGGCTGCGGTATGGCTGGCCATGCTGTCGGAATCCATGGGGCATCCCGGCACAGGTATTAAAATTTTACGCCAGTCGCTGCATATCTGGCCCGCCGACCCCGATCTGCTTCAGGAGTACATCGACCTGTGTGATCACTCCGGTCAGGCGGGGGCCGCATTTACCGCTGCACGGCGGCTGGCGAAGCGTTTTCCGGATTCGCGGGCCATTCGCGAGGAATACCTCGATGTGCTGATCCATAATCACCTGTGGCTTCAGGCGCACCGGCTGGTTGCCCGCTGGCTGGCTGAAAAACCCACCTCCCGTCATGCGCTGGAGGCCCTGTGGCAGGTGGATTTTAATTCGCACCATTACGCAGCCGCTTTGGTGGTCGCCCGGAAATTGGTAAACCGGCCCATTCCGCGCTTCGCCGATCTATCCAACCTTGCCAACACCCTCTGGCAGCTTGGAGAGCGGTCGTCAGCCCTGAAGGTCTATCGCCGCATCCTCGCGATCGAACCGCAGAATGCATATGCCAATAATAATCTCGGCTTTGAAATGCTTCAGGAAAATCAGAATTTTAAGAAGGCCCTGGCGCACATCCAGTTGGCGGTACACAATTACCCCGATGTAGCCCAATATCTCGACAGTTATGGGTGGGCTCTCTATAAGCTCGGCTTTGCCGCCCGCGCCATCCCCTATCTTCAGCGGGCGGTGATTCTCGTCGGCACCCGCCATCCGACGGTGTACCGCCACCTCGGCGACGCGCTGGCCGGCATCGGCGATTGGCACGGGGCATTGTTGGTCTGGCGGGATGCGATCAAGGTGCTCGGCACTCATCACCCGCTTAGCGCCCGGCAGCAGAAGCTTTTGAATCGGCTTAAGCGAAAAGTGGCCGCCGAAAAGATGCGGGAATCGCTCGATCATCTGAAACATAGTCAGGCGATGTGATCGGTTTGAGCCGGGGCACGCAGAGGACGGGCGGGCGGGCCGCCAGAGAGGTGAAAGTTGAACAGGAGAAAGTTGAGCAAGCAGGTTTCATGCTGGCGCATGTGGTAGGTAGCTATTTCTACCGCACGGGTAGATAACGCTCGCAGAGGACGGCCGACTGCGCCGCCATATAGCCGCCGGCTTGCCGGCGGTAACGTCGGAAAGGGTATCAGGGTATCAGGAAATTGGGGACGGCCATCGCGGTATGCCGCTTGATTCCGCTTGCCCCGTGCGGGGGCGGAGAAAACCAGATCTCACACCAAGGCGCGAAGAGCGCGAAGACGGTACAAATAAAGCGTAAGGAGTTAACGCAAAAATCTTGGTGCCTTTCACGCGTAGCGTGACAAAAAATGCAGATCACATCATGCGCCCCCGTGAAACCCAATTCCCATGGCGTGGGATGGCCGCCAGTAGTGTCCCGGAATTTGCTGGCGGAATGCTCGCAGAATATTAACACGATCTTAACTTGCGCCAGGGCCGAGTCTGTGGTTTAATACGGGCGTGAAAAAGGCGACTGCCACCTTCGGGAA
>JAJZNY010000300.1 GCA_021852245.1 Planctomycetota bacterium
GGTAAAGTTCCTGCATGGCGTTGGACTGCATCGCATTACCCAACCAGCATGACAGATCGCGATGCGTGTCGGTCCAGCCGATGTTTCGCGGCACACTGATTTCACGCAGGGGTGTGAAGGTATCGATAATCTGCGAGGGCGTCACCAGTGAACCGCCGAGCGCGAAAATATATTCCGGAAGCGCCATGAAAAAATCGAAGATTCCACTTTCCGCCGGGTGCCGCTCGCCGAGATTTTCCAGGTCCATGCCGATGAGTCCGTAATCGCCGGTAAGGCCCATGAGCCAGCGGGCGTATTTGTCGGCCATCAGCGGCCATTGCGACCAGTCTTTGGCAGAGAATCGCATGGAGATATCTTCGCTCAGGCGGTAATGGCGGAGCAGCAGGCGGAGATTTTCGCGCATGCCGGTGTAGACATGCGTCGGAACATTTTGATCGCCCAGTACGCCCTCCCAGCCTTCGATGATGGCCGCTTCGACCCGGCTGGAACTGAGCATCCGTCCCACCTCATTGGAATAGATGAGGTTGGAATTACGAAAGACGCGCGGGCTCTGATTGAAATATTTTTTTATGATCTGGCGGTGCAGACGCACCTGCTGGCGGAATTCATCCGGTGAGTAGAGAAACGCCAGACTGTGATGCGACGGTTCGCAGAGGAATTCCACCGCGCCGGTTTTGGCCAGTCCCTGCAACTGCAGAAGAACATCCGGATAATAAAGTTCAAACTGCTCAATCGCCGTACCGGAAATGCCGAGCGTCAGACGGAAAGCGTCGCCATAACGGCGGGCCATGCGGTTGAAAAGATCAATGGCGGGCAGATAACTGTTTCGTGCGACGCGGTGAATGAGTTGACTGTTGAGATGGGAATCAAAATATTCCGGCTCGGAATCGAAGGCGCTGTAGCGCCTCAATCGAAACGGCTGATGAATCTGAAAGTAAAGACAAATCGTCACCATAATGTGCCCGGTCGCCAACCTCCGCCTCACCCGACAACCCCGGAGTATACCGGCAGACGCCTCCGGCGGCCAGAATCAGGCATAATGGGCGTGATCCGAGCGAAGCCCCCCGCCGGGGAGCCGCGGGTCGTAGATCGGCCTTTCGATGGGACGAGTTTGCAGTTTGCCGGCGTAAAAATCTGCGACGCGCCGCTTGGCGATGTCGATGTATTTGCGTTCAATATCGCATCCGTAGCCGTCCCGGCCATTCTTAACGGCGGCGATCACACTGCTGCCGGAGCCGACATACGGATCCAGCACCCGATCGCCCGGCGCGGTCATCGAAAGCACCAGCCTCTCAACGAGTTCAACGGGGAACTGACAGGGATGATCGGTCTTCTCCACGTGATTGGCCTTCACATTGGGAATCGCCCAGACATCGCCCGGATTTTTCCCCAGTGGATTGCACGAATATTGTCCGGCCCGCGGCCCCTTGAAATATTTTTTCCCGGGGTATTTCGGCGGCACCCGCACGGGATCGAGATTAAACAGGTACCGCTCACCGTGGGTGAACCAGAGAATCGTTTCGTAACGACCGGAGAACCGGTGCGTGCAATGCAGGCCGTGTTCAAAATGCCAGACGATCCGGTTGCGCAGAATCAGGCCGAGCTTCGTAAAGATCGGGTAAAGCACAATATCCAAGGGCACCACACCGCGATCCGGGGAGATGTGGTTACCAACCTGCCAGCAGATGGAGCCACCCGGCTTCAAAAGCCGTACGCAACGGCCGATGACGGCCTCCTGATCGGCGAGATATCGTTCAAGGCTCGATCTCTTTTCGTATTCCTTGCCGATGTTGTACGGCGGCGAGGTAACGATGAGTTGAAAGCTCGCTTCCGGAAGGCTGTCGAGAAAGGCCAAATTATCGCGACATTCCAGAACCGCCCGTCCCGGAGATTTCAGTGCGTCATCCGGCACCGGTTCGATGGCAAATAGTAAGCCTGAATTCGCTCTCGGCATTCACCAATACCTCAACACTATGTGCGGCGGTACCCTGCCCGTTTGCACCCCGCAGCGGAGTTCTGCCGGAAGATTGTATCCTCACCCGCAGGGGAAGGAAAAAATCACCCCAATCGCGCCGCGCACTGACCCGATTGTCAGACGGACGCATCGCGCTGGCGTGCAGAAGTAGATTGCCAGTATACTCGCGGCGCGCGGTGTATAATCTGACAGACGAGATTGCCAGGGAGCCATCGGGCGTAGGTAAGGGGATGGGCACATGGATGTGAATCGCATTTACCAGCAGGATTGTGTCGCAGGGCTTGCGGAGATACCCGCCGGAAGTGTCGATCTGATATTCGCCGACCCACCCTTTAACATCGGCTACCAATACGATGTTTACGAGGATAAAAAGGCGGCAGAGGATTATCTGGCGTGGACCCGTAACTGGGGCGCGGGGTTGCATCGGGCACTTAAATCCAGCGGCACCTTCTGGCTGGCGATCGGCGACGATTTTGCCGCCGAACTAAAATTAATATTTCAGCGGGAACTCGGTTTCACCTGCCGCAGTTGGGTTTTGTGGTATTACACCTTCGGTGTGCACTGCAAATCCAAATTCGCCCGCAGTCATACGCATCTTTTTCATTTCGTGAAAGACCCGAAAAACTTTACCTTTAATGTTGCAGATATTCGCGTCCCATCCGCCCGGGCACTGGTCTATGCCGACAGGCGGGCCGATCCCGCCGGTCGTCTTCCGGATGACACCTGGATTCTCCGTCCGCAGGATATTCCCCAGGCGTTCCAGCCGGATGAGGATGTCTGGTATGTGCCGCGGGTGTGCGGCACGTTCAAGGAACGGGCCGGGTGGCACGGGTGCCAGATGCCGGAGCAGATTCTGGGGCGTATCATACGTGCATCGTCGAACCCTGGAGACCTTGTGCTTGACCCATTCGGCGGGAGTGGATCGACATTGGTAACGGCGAAAAAACTCGGGCGGCGTTTTATTGGTTTTGAGCTTTCTGCGGATTACGCCAAGCGCATTGAAGACCGCCTGAGCAAGACGAATGTCGGCGACCCGCTGCTCGGTTCGGAAGCGCCGCTGGTATCGGCCCCATCGACAGCCAAGGGTAAAGTCCGCCGTCCTAAACCATCGCCTGCAGGCCAGGCGGATGATGCGTCCCCCGCGCCGATACTGTTTGCGAAGGCAGTATCGTAAATCCCGCCGCGTATCGACGTCGAGCAGGATTGCTGCGTCCACGCAGAATATGTCGCGAGGAGGACGTCACCGAGCCGGGGCGAGTCGGCGCCGCCAGGTGCTTCCCGTCTGCGAATCCTGAACCTGCGCCCCGAGACGCTGAATTTCATCACGCAATTGATCGCTGCGGGCAAAATCCCGATTGCGCCGTGCGATCGCGCGTTCTTCCATCAGGGCGTCAATTTTTGTCACCGTATCGGTGGCCAACGGATGAAGCGGCGCAAAAATCACATCCAGCACACCATCTACTTTTTTCAGCAATGATAAAATCGACCCCGCTCGATCGGCAGGGATGTTTTTAACTTTCCCCACCTCCGCTGACCATGCAAAAAGCCGCCCCAACGCTCCCGCCATGTTCAAATCGTCGGCAAGCTCGATGATGAAATCCCGCAGGACATTCTGTTCCGGCTCGTGCATCGCGGGCGCAGTGGAACTAGGTGCCGCAACCGCGGAGCCCGCCGCCCGGAGAGCCCGCTCCGCCAGATCACGGAGAGATTCAACGGCTGCGGCGGCGTCATGCAGCGCGCCGAGACTGAAATTCATCGATTCGCGATAGCGGGTGGAGAGGAGCGCAAAGCGGATTGCCAGCGGGTCAAAACCCTTCCCGACAAGATCACGGATGGTGTAGAAATTGCCTTTGGATTTGGACATTTTTTCACCATCCACCATCAGATGGCGTGTGTGCATCCAGAAGCGGGCGAAGGGGCGGCCGGTGCACCCTTCCGACTGAGCGATTTCACATTCGTGGTGAGGAAAAATATTATCTTCGCCGCCGGTATGGATATCCAGCTCCGGGCCGAGGATTTCCATCGCCATGGAACTGCATTCAATATGCCAGCCTGGATATCCTTCGCCCCAAGGACTCGGCCAGCGCATGATGTGGTGGGGATCGGGCTTCCAGAGGAAGAAATCGGCGGGATGGCGTTTGGCCGCATGTTCGGCGGTGCGTCCCCCCGCTCCGTGGCTGAGGCGGTCGACGGAATTGCCCGAGAGGCGGCCATAGGAGGGAAAACTCCCGATGTCGTAATAGACCACGCCGTCGGCGCCAACATACGCATGACCTTTGGCAATGAGGGTTTGCGTCATTTTAATAAATTCACCGATATGCCGGGTCGGCCGCGGCATGATGCTTTCGCGATCCGTTTCGGCAGCCGCGTCGTAGCGCTTCAGTATCCCAAGCCGCATGGCACGGGCATCGATCAGAAACTCGCGTGCATAATAATCCGCCACCTGAAATGGGTCGTCAGGATTATCCACCGGAGCCCGGCCGGCCTTCTTGGACGCCTTCATTTTTTCTACCGCCACGGCCAGCTTGTCTTCCCCCCCGCCGTCGGCACGGTCGTCCTGGGTCATATGCCCCACATCGGTCATATTCATCACCTGCAGGACGCTCGCACCACAGAGTTCCAGGAAACGACACAGGACATCGGCAAATACAAAAGCGCGAAAGTTCCCGATGTGGGCAAAATCATAAACCGTCGGCCCGCAGGAATAGATGCGAAGGGTTCGACCCGCCAATATCTGATCGGGTACCAGGCCGTCCGGGGCAGTTGCGAATTCATCCATCTGATGACGGAGCGTGTTATAGAAATTGATCTGCATCATTGAGCTCATTCCTTGTTATTTTAATATCGTTGCCGTCAGCGGACGGAGGTACCGGGGGATTGATCCAGCCGTCGGCCGCCGCCGGCGTCCGCTCGAGGCATGAATTTACGAATCTCATCCACAACGCGCTGGGATGGCGAACGGGCTTTGGCAAACGTCAGCATCGGATCGGTCAGTTCCGCAAGTTGCCGCGATATCTCCTGCCGCTGGTTGGCATGGGCCATCAAATCCAGCGTGCGGTTAACGACCGGTTCGGGCGAACCGTAAAAGGGCATGAATTCCGGCACCAGCTCGCGACCGGCAAGAATATTCACCAATGACATATAGCGTGTCTGGATGAGAAACCGGCCGGCCAGATTCCACTTCCACCACGCGACCGCGTAGAGAATGATCATGGGCTTATGATGCCGGGCAATCTGGAGCGTGGCGGTGCCGCTGACTGTGAGCACCAGATCGGCCCAGCGGATGATTTCGTCGGCGCATCCCGTGCGGATGTCGATCTTGACCGACGCCTTGCGGGCGGCCTGGCGAATCTGCCAGAGCCGGTCAGAATCTGCGGCGGCAGCGGCAAAGACCGTACCGGCATGGCGCCCCTGGGCGACGATGACAGTGCGGAGCATGACGGGCAGATTGGCCTCGATCTCGGAGCGCCGCGATCCGGGAAATAAGGCTATTTTCATATTTCCTTCCGGCAGATGGGGCACCACGGGCCCAGCCGCCGGGCGGTTTTCAAATATCGGATGCCCGACATACACGGCATTGACCCCGCGATTTCGAAAATACTCCTCTTCAAATGGAAGCACGCAGCAGAGCGTGTCGACCCGAGCCCGAACCTGTTTGATACGCCAGGGTGCCCAGGCCCAGAGCTGCGGGGCCACGTAAAAGCAGACTGGTATCTTCAAATCCTGCGCCGCCCGAGCCACCCGTAGATTCACGGGCGGAGAATCAATCGGAATCACCACCGACGGGCGTTCGGCTGCGAGCGAAATGCGAATCTGCTTGAGGAGACGCAACCAAAACCCAATCTGACTCGCTGCACCCAGCAGCATGGCGGAATGGCGCGTCGGATCCGCCATGATGCGACAGCCGGCTTTGGCCATTTTCGGCCCGCCCACACCCACAAAACGTGCCTTAGGATAGACGGCGCGCAGGGCGTCGATCAGCGCAGCTCCGAGAGCATCGCCACTGTGTTCCGCTGCACAGAGAAAAAATACAGGCCCGTCGATTCCTATCTCCTGACCATACCCCGAGAACACCAAACATCTGCCCGTAGTAGAATCTAAATGCCGTGCAGCGCCAATACTACTTTTGATCACTGGCGACTTACGCCCCATAAATACATCGCCACCCGATGTCCAACCCAATGGCCAATCAGGAAAAGCCTGCACCGATACACAAGGCGACATGACATAGATATAACTAGATTTCTTACATGGTGTTACATCTGACTTTACATATCGGAATTGACGCGTTTTTACGCAAATGGCAATATTGGCAATTTACGTAAACTTCCGGCGGCTCAAGGTTCGATAACAGTAACTGATATGGAGGTGACCCCGCGAGGAGCCGGATGGCTGGTCCAAGGGTCAAATGCTGTCTTGAAATCATCGGAGCGCCGCTTCAATGTCGGAAATCGAACGTGAACTTATTCTCTCTGTCCTGCATGATATGAAAAGTGGCGGCATGATTCGTCGCCACAACCGTAAGTCTGTGGGAGCCAGCCTGTGGGTCAAGCGCCTGCCACGGGAGGGACTCGACAAACCCAAGAAATTTAAGGTGGAAACTGAAGACGTTTCTCTCAAGGGAATTGGTTTTGTATCGATTCGCCGACTGCTGAAAAACGAACGCCTCGTGATCAGCATCCCCTACAAAGAGGGTGGTGGGATGCTGGTGCTGAGCCGTGTCTGTTTCTGCCGAAAACTTCCCATGGGTGGATATCGCTACGGCGTTGAATTCGAAGACCAAATCTCCAACCCAAGTGGTCTTACGAGTATTCCGGACAAGTGGCTTAAAATTGCCGGTGACGCAAAACTTTCGGATGAGATACTCGGAACTACCGCCGAGGCAGGCTGAAATTCCTGTTCCGCAGTTTTTTATATCTATTCCACTTTCGGTTTAATCGCTGAACGGAAAAACCGGGCAACGCTTCCGCGAGAGAACTTCGCCTGATATGCGGGGCTGACGCCGTATTGTAACGTAAACGTCCGGCGAAGGACAGTGGGAGGGGGTGTGGCCTGGCGGGGTGATGTACGGTGGCAGCCGGGGTTGGCGTACCGCGGCATCGACTGCGGTAGGCGGGCGGAAAATTGAATGGATGGG
>JAJZNY010000456.1 GCA_021852245.1 Planctomycetota bacterium
TACCCAACCAATCTGTGCAGGTGATGAATCGTTACGGATGTAACTGCTGTTCTCAAGAAACGTATCGTTCCAGCTTTGAAACCACTCATTACCGGTCCAACGATTCAGCGAGTTGTATTGCGTCTCATAGCTACTGCCACGCACCGATTGTCCGAAACCGGCGACCGCCAGGATCATTGCCGCTGCCCAGCCGATTCGATTGCTGTTTTTCAAAAATATCCGCCTTTCGGTTTTATACGCCGATCATTTGATGGCTACCTTAGGCCTGCCGATAGGTATAGTCAAACTGTTCGCTGATGGCGGGGAGACAACTCAGCGCAGTGGGGGTGAGGCATTCGCCCGGCTGCGAAGATCACGCTTTATATTCCGGCGGGTAATAGATGAGTTCCAATTGATTGCCCGCCGGGTCTGCCATGTAGATGCCGCGTGTGCCGTCACGGTGCGTCTTCACCGGTTGTTTATGCCGGGCTGCGATGGCCTCAAGCTGCGGCAGATCCACCCGCAGTGCGACATGAGCTGGATGTTGCTCCGGCTTGACCAAGGCCAACTTTCCCTGCCCGATACGCAGAAACGCCCAAGAAGCATCCTGATAAATAACCTGAGCGCCGAATTGCTGCTGATAAAATGCGACGCTTCCAGCAATATCCGGTGTCTGAATCGCCACATGATCCAGTTCAAACATGATCGATACTCCTTTCGGGCGCGATCGATTCGCACGAATCGCCACGTCGCCCATCGCATCATTTTACAAGCGTAGCCGGGGGGAGTAAGTTTAATTACGGAAGATGTGATTTTCTGAGGATCAATTTTATGAATATAGCGGTAATCGGCGGGGCGGGGTTTATCGGGTCGCATGCAGTGAAACTGCTCGTCGAACGGGGGCATCAGGTTCTCGCGGTTGATAATCTGGCCAATGGGCACTTGAGGGCTGTGGATAAGCGGGCGACTTTTCTGGTCTGCGACTGCAGTAATACCGCTGGACTGGCGGCGGCCTTTCAGAAACATCGGGTTGAAGCCGTGATGCACTTTGCCGCCAGTGCCTATGTGGGCGAAAGCGTTACCGATCCGCGAAAATATTATCGTAATAATGTATCCAACACCGTCAGCATGCTGGACGCCATGCATCTGACCGGGATTAAGAAGCTGGTATTTTCAAGCACCTGCGCCACCTACGGCGAGCCGGAAAGCGTCCCCATCACTGAAAATCTGCCGCAGAACCCGATCAGTCCCTATGGGCAGAGCAAACTGATGGTGGAAAAGATTTTGCTGGACTGCGCACAGGCGGAGGGTCTGGCATTTGCCGCGCCCCGCTATTTCAATGTCGCCGGGGCGGCACTCGACGGCAGTATCGGTGAAGATCATCGTCCGGAGACGCATCTGATTCCAATCGTGCTTCAGGTGGCATTGGGACAGCGCTCACACGTGGATATCTTCGGTACCGATTATCCGACGCCGGACGGCACGTGCATCCGCGACTACATTCATGTGTGGGATCTGGTTGAGGCTCATCTGGCGCTGCTGGAAAAATTGCAGCCGGGAAAAGGGATGTTCTACAACCTGGGAGTCGGAAAAGGGTACAGTGTCCGTGAGATTATCAAAGCGTGTGAAAAGGTAACCGGCAAGACGATTCCGACACGGGAAGGCCCGCGGCGGCCCGGCGATCCGCCGGCGCTATTTGCATCTCCGGATAAAATCATGCGTGAAATCGGTTGGAAGGCGAGGATCACCGACTTGGAACAGATCGTCGCGTCTGCGTGGGCGTGGTACAAAGCCCATCCGAACGGGTATTGACCGAGGGACGCGACGGGGCCGATCTGGTAAAAATGTACCTCGCCAACAGTGAAAATTGAGCTGGGATTTTGCCTTTTTATTGGCCCGATTTAACTCCCGCCCGCCGGAAGACCGGCAATCACGATCATTGCGAGGTAGTCTTCAGCGATGCTACATTGATCGTCGCGAGCCACGTACGCCGCTGCCCGCGGAGAACGACGATGATTTTGGTCATATGCTTTGGACGAGGAAGATAAATGATTAACCGTCTGCGCTTCCCCTCCCTCGTCACTGAAACGGGCTGCATGAGACGATAACGGTTTTGCCCCCCCACTGCAGCAAGCTGAATTCTGCCGGGTGTTTGCGATCGCGTCTCCAGCACGATTTTGATCCATTGCCGATGCCTTCTGAACGCCCCGCTGGAAGGTACGACCGGTTGCCGCAGGGCCGATCCGACCGGAACATGCCTGCACGCCGCGATTGAAATAATACGAGGTTCCAGACGTACCACCGCCGTGCGTACGGCCGCGAGCAAGGATGCGGCAGACTCGGTAGATACCAGCATCGCCTCGGCATCAGCGGCGGGTACACGTGGCAAACCGGGATACAGGGGGACGATGGGGCGGCCGCTGAGATTGAAAACTGAAATGGCGGCATCGGGATCCATGAACTGAATATACGATCCATCGTCGTACCGGCGCAAAAGCATATCCTTGAAGATATTGCGGCCTACCACACGATTCGGAAGCCAGATTTCCGAATCCGTACGAATTTGCTGGTCATCGGTTGCCGGAATACGGGAAATAACCGCCACACTCCGATTGTTAATCTGGAAGATACTTGCCATCCCCCACTGCGGGAGCCTTTGATTCTCAAGCCAGACACCCGAGCCGAGCAGATGAATCAACCATCCGCAATCACGGTTTTTCCAGGGTGGGGCGACGGCTACAACGAATGCGGGCGATCGGAGATAACGCGCGGCCGCGAGATCGGACTGCGGCTGCCGCAGCAACTCGGGAATCGCCCAGATCGGCAGCGTCTTGCCGAGAGTACCGGGCGGCGATGGATGGACGGGAGAGGAAGCTTCATCGACGGCAAGCGCATCGGCCAAGGCCTGAAGTTTTGCGGGCAAGACTGAATACCAGCGAGACGCGATCAGTATCTGGGCGTTGTCGGTATGGACGATGGCGGCATCCGCGGCGAATATTTTTTTCATCAACACCCGCTTTTGATGGGGATGATTCGGCCCGGTGAGGAAAATCGGCTCAACGAATGCCGGACGGGCCAATTTGATCATCGCGCTATGGAGCCAACGACTCGTCGCGTTGTAACGCAACCGACTGAGGGTGGATGTGGTCAGGGGATAGATGACGCGAAGCAGAATTTGACCGCCCGCTGCTCGGAGTGCGGCTGAAAAGAGACATTGCCGGGTGTTGATAGGATCGCCGGTCGTAAGTGTGAGTGAGTAACGTTTAATGCCCGTGAGCCTGATCAAATTCGCCACGCTACGGGCAAAGAAGGGCCCGGGCGTCCCGGGAGCGAAGCGGGGCATGGAGGTGATCCAATGGGTCTGCTCGACGGGGGTATGGAGGCCGGTCGGTTGATAGATGGAGGTGAGCCGGACGACGGAGCGATGAGCGTGGTTGTCATACCAGACGAGGCGATACCCCCCCACCTGCGGTACCGGGAGAATCAACTGAATCGCTACCCCTGCGTGAGGAGCCATGACGGTTTTGGCAATACGCGTGCGCCAGATGGTGCGGTACGCTTTAAGCCGGTGCCCCGCACCGACTTGTGAATCATTCCATCGCAGTTCACCGTCCAGCGTCTGCGACGTACCCGTGAGGTTGCGCACAATCAATCGCGCATGAACACTTTGCTCAGGATAGGCAAAGGAGCTCCATCGCCGATCCGGCAGCCAAAGGGACTTCCTTGGGAGGCCCGATGCTCCATGGGGCCGCGCTTCCAAGAACGCCGAAAAATGAAGCCCCGGCACGGGTGTACGACTTGACATTTTTGCCCAAGTCGCGGCCGTGGAGAGCCATATTGCTAATGCGCAACCCATGAACGCCAGTGCGAAAAAGCCATGGCTGCGTAATCTACCGCACAAGGTGCTTACAAGTTTCTGTGTTAACGGGTAAAATAAGATCATGGCTCAGACGAACCTTTATACCGGACCGGGCATTCAACTAAGCGGCGACGCATGGATCGATCGCCAGCAGTTAGTTTACGAATTCTCGCGTTCGGGCGGTCCGGGCGGCCAAAACGTCAATAAAGTAAACACGAAAACCGAGTTGCGAGTCAACCCTGCTTTTATTTATGGTCTATCCAATAAAGCCCGGCAACGGTTGATGCATCTGGCAAGAAACCGCCTCGATGCAGCCGGGTTGATTGTGATGATCAGTTCCGACCAGCGGACGCAGGAAGCCAATCGGCGAAATTGCCTTGAAAAGCTGCGGCAATTGGTAACCGAGTCGCTCATCGAACCGAAGATACGGCGAAAGACCAGGCCGACTGCCGCGAGCCGTAGACGCCGGGTGGAAGGCAAAAAGACGCGAAGTAAGGTAAAGGAAGCCCGCCGCACGTCAAAATTAATTGCGGAATAAGCCTGAATTTTTGCGGCTTATACACCCCCGCCATTTCGAGCATGCGATTGGCGGAAATCATTCAAAAAATGATCCCAAGTCTGCGGCTAACCTACAACAGTATTTGACCAAATGGCGGTGCATGAACAGCACGTCAACCCGATAATTTTTCATTTACACGCCAGATTTCACTATAATAACGGTGATGGGACTTGCGCAGTGAGGTGATTCATGGCGGACGCAAAAATCGCAACGTATCGGAATGGGGGAAAACTTTTGGATTCAGCCATTGCCGGGCTGAGTTTAGCGGAGCTGCGTGCCTACCCGGTGCCCAAAACGTGGAGTATTGCCGAAATCACGCTTCATCTAATGGATTCTGATCTGGTTCTTTCTGATCGGATGAAACGGGTGATTGCGGAGGATAATCCCACACTGATCGGCTTTGATGAAAGCGCCTTTGCCAGAAATCTGTTCTACAATCGCCTCGATCCGCACGCGGCTGCAGATATCTTCAATCGCAACCGGCTCTTCATGAGTTCCATTTTGGAACATCTGCCTGAAAATGCGTATCAGCGCGTGGGCACGCACAACCAGCGGGGGAAAATCACATTGGGTGCTATGCTGCAAACCTGCATCGACCATTTGGAGCACCATATAAAATTCATTCTTCATAAGCGTCAACTGCTGGGAAAACCGATACGCCGTTAAACGACCCATTGGATTTCTCTTTGGGTAGGCCGACTGCCAGACCGTATATTCCAGATTCGCAGCTCCTCAAGCTTGTTACCGCTCCAATTGCCCCGTATTATTCGTATGACGTGGCGTTTAAGGCGAGATTGGCGAAGTGACGCTCCCCAAAGAAGACCAGCATAATGACTATGAGCTAATGGCCGCGCTGGCGGGCGGAGACCACGATGCGCTTTCAGTGTTGTACGATAAATACGCTGGTGTGATGCTGGCTCTCTGCCGGCGGATATTGCGCGATGCAACGGAAGCCGAGCAGCTTTTGCTGGATGTTTTTACCGAGGTTTGGCAGCGTGCCGATCGATATGATGAGACGCGAGCGACCCCGCTTACCTATCTGCTGACGTTATGCCGCAGCCGCGCCATTGATCGGTGTCGCAGCCGCCGGAGTAAACATGGCAAATGGGCTGTGAATGACTTTACGACCGATAACACAATGGAGAGCGTCGTGGCGCCCGGACAACAACCGGCGGAGGCCGTTTCCACTGGTGAACAGGGACGATTGATCCGCCGGGCCATGGGGACGCTCACCGATATCCAACGGAAAGTGCTGGAATTAGCCTATTTTGACGGGCTCAGCCAGAGTGAAATCGCCGAGGCAACCGGCATTCCACTGGGGACGGTTAAGAGCCATGTCCGAATGGCGCTCATCCAACTACGGCAAAAACTTCGTAATGAGGATTGAAAGGTTGTAGGTAATTCGCGTGCATTGCGATGAAGTACAGGAACTGATTTATCTCGAAGCCGCCGGGGCTGCAGATGTTGCTGCGCGCTCGGTGATCCGCGACCATCTCGCCAAAGGGTGCATCACATGCCAAGCGACGCTCGCAGAGGCAACTGCCGCCGCCGCCCAGCTACCGCTGAACCTGCCCCCCTGCCCGCCTTCCGAATCATTAAAGGCAGAACTGATGCGACGGGTCAAAAGCGCCACCCCGCTGCCGCAATCCGGACGTACACCCGTAGTGCCGGAACCCAAACGAATGCCACGAAAATTACTCCTCTGGCCAGTGGTCGTCAGCACATCGTTGGCCGCGGCCATGTTTTTGGTGGCCATTTTAGGTTTGCAGGCCAATGAAAACCTGCGTCACGAGCATCTGAAAGATATGACGGCCCTGGCGTCGTTGCAAAAAAGCTTTCTCCGCGATACGGCGCGGCTCAATCGACTCTCCAAGCAAATGCATGATGCAGTTGCAATGGAAAAACGAAAAATATCATCGCTGGAAACGAAACTTGCGGCGGCGGAGAGTTTGAAAGCCATGATCGGCTCCCCCGCCTTGGAGATGGCATCGTTACACGGCAGTTCGCCTATGCGTACCGCGTGGGGGCGGGTGATGTGGAACGACAAAATGAAGATGTGGAAGCTCTGCGTGTTCAATATGCCCCACCTTCCGAAATCCAAGACATACGAAGTGTGGATGATCACGACCGGAGGGAAGAAAATGCCTGCGGGTCTGTTCAATACCGACTATAAAACCCAGTCGGCGTTAGTAACTCCTGCGGTGCCGCCCAATAAGCATGAGATGGCGGAGATTGCTGTTACCATCGAGCCGGCCGGTGGATCGCCACAACCCACCGGCGCCATACTGCTGGCAGGACATATCGGGTAGTTTTGGCGGCGGCGCTGCCACCCATTTCGTCGTGATTCGGAACTCGTCCGTCGCACAACTACCACCCACCGTTGGCTGGTGGTGGAGAATCAGGCGTCGCTGAATCTGGAGTTGCAGCGGGAGTGGAGTTGCCGCCGTCACCCGATGGCGTTGGTTGTAACCCCGCTTGCGGCCGGGATCGATCAATGGCAATCGCCACGATGAGTGCCATTGCGGGCGGTAGCGCTATCTTGGCCAGAAATAAGACCGTATCCAAGATATACATGGGAGGGCTTGGTAAGAAGATGAAAAGGTATGCCAGCGGCCATAACTGCGTCTGATTCAGAACCTCCGGGTAAAATGTTATAACCAGTAGAAATATGAATGTGGATAGATACGCCGCAATGCCAAGGATGGCGCCGATCA
>JAJZNY010000474.1 GCA_021852245.1 Planctomycetota bacterium
TGTTCGGGCCGTCCTGATGGCTGGGGAATCGAGCCTGAATCGCTTCCTCAATCGCCGGCAGCGATACCATTTCACCGCCGATCTTCACGAATCGCTTCAATCGCCCTCGGAACGTCAGATCTCCATCCTCGTCGATGCTCACCAAGTCGCCCGTTCGATACCACTGCTTGCCACGCCACTGAACAAATGGGGATGGTCCCGTGTAATTGAGATACCCGGAAAAAATACTCGGCCCCCGCACCAACAGCATACCCGTCTCATTTACCGCACAGGGTTCATCGGTTTCGGGATGGGTGATGGCACATTCGACGGACGGAAGCGGCCGGCCGATGGAACCCGGTTTGGGATGCTCCTCCCGCACAACCGATACAATCGGCGAGCATTCCGTAATGCCGTAACCCTCCAGAATAGTGGCTTTCTTGCACCGCGATCGAAGCAGATCGTAGACGGCAGTGGGGCACTTCTCGGCACCCGTGACACACAGCCGCACGCCCGATAAATCCTCATCCCCAGCTGCCCGCAGAATATTGGATATGAATGTCGGCGTTCCGAGGAGAATGGATACCCGCCAGCGGGCCGTAAGTTTCGCCAGCGTGGTGACGTCGTTGGGATTGGGATAATGAATGACGGTAGCTCCTGCGAGCAGGGGAAGAAGCATGGCACCGGTAAGCCCGAACGAATGAAACGGCGGCAGCATCCCCAGAAAGCAATCATGTTCATACACCTTGAAGCTTTCCAGTGCATCGCGAATATTCGTCAGCAGATTGGTGTGTGTCAACGGAACCGCCTTGGGGAGCGATTCCGATCCGCTGGTGAATAATACAACAGCCGGGGTGTCGCCGCCGGGCGGACTGGATCGCAAAGGGCCGGCCAGCAGGGTTCGTCGCGGCGCAACTCGGGCGGCCACGGCAGCCAATATTTTTGCACCCTTGCCGATGGAGGCGGCGAAAGTTTCCAGTGGCACCAGCGCCCCTTCGAGATCGGAAAGATCAATACCTCCGCTTTGGAGCTTTTTCAGCAGCATCTCCGATGTGAGAATCCTTTTGACGCCCAGCAGATCCAACGCATGGCGAATGTTGCGCTGCCCGGCCGTCCAGTTGATCATCACCGGGATTTTGCCCGCGAAGAGGCATGCCAGAAACACTGCGTCCACCGTGGTCGATGCAGGCAATAAAATACCAATATACGTTCCGTCAAGTGATGCCAGAGGTTTTCGCATGGCGATGATGGCCGTGATCAGGTCGCGGTATGTTCTGACGCCTCGCTGCAGATCGGCGGCCGCGCACCGGCGGGGCTCTCTCAATGCCCGGTTCAGAAAAACCTCCTGAATCGTGCGGCCAGTCGGCAGTGTCGCTCTCGGCTTTCCGGTTGAATGCCAATCCATGGGCGGCGGGGGCACACGCACGTCAAATGCTTCGGCGGAGAGCCGCCCGCAGGCGGCCTGCATGACATCCCCGACCGTCTGCAGCGCCTCGACACTCGGCACGCTGACGGCAAATTCCTTTTCAAGGAAGAAGATCAGATCGGTGACCGCCAGAGAATCCATCCCCAGATCAGCCGCCAATTCCTGCTGCGGATCGATCCGCTCCACACCGGTTTCATCCCGCAGGTACTTGCTGATAATCTCACGCGTTGCCGGGGGAATCTGCGAAACACCGGCGGTTGCTGCTTTGAATTCCGGCTCGGGGATGTCCCGCGGCCCGCCCGACTCCCATCGGCTGTAGGGGACGTATCGCGCCGGCGGAGCCTCGGCGAGATAATACCGGTCCAGAAATTCATTAAACGTTCGGCGGTCGGCGGATCGGGGTAGATCGGCAGGTTCATGAAAGGTGAGGGTCACGTCACGGCGGGGGGCAAAGAAGATTCCGCTCGCCAGCAAAGCGGGAATATGTTCGATCAGCCCCGTCTCCAGTTGCGGCGGTTTGCCGCCGGCCCAGCCGAAAGAGCTTCCCCAAAGTCCAGTTGTCCGCACCAGTACCACACGGACATCGGGCAGCGCAGTCACAATCTGGTGGGCTCCGCTGACAGATCCGAGTCGGTCCTCCCGGGAGCGGATCAGACGACCGGCAGGGTACAGCAGCACATTTTCGCCCCGTTTCAGGGCCGCAATGCACGTTTGGATTGATTGCTGCGCCCGATCCGCCGCTCCCTCTTCGGCCCGGCCCACATCTGCAATCGGCAGCACGCCAAGCATCTCGGCAATCTGCCGGATGACAGGCTTATTAATCTGCGTTTCCAGTGCCAGGGGGCGGACGGCAAAGCGGGCATGCAGATGGGCTGTCACAATCACCGGATCGATGAGTGCGGGATGATTCGGCAGAAAGAGAATGCCGGTCTTGCCGCGTGATGCTATTTTCTCCATGCCGTTGAATTTGATGCGATAGCGCAGTGGCAGAATGCAGCGGGCCACGCCGCAGAGAATGCGGGCCGGCCAGGACGGTATTCCCGGACGGTTACGGACAAATACCACCGCCAGCCAGAGTGCGATCGGAATGGTGCCACAGCCCGCCACCATGAATACGCTGGTCGGCTGAAAATAGCTCAGCGGGGTGTACACGAGACTTCCCAGCAAAATCCCCACGTACCCGAGAAACCACGCGGCAGCAATCACGCGTCCGCGATGTTCGGCGGCCGGTCGTGTCTGAAAGAAGCTCTCCAGCGGCACCATCATGATGCCGCCGGCGATGCCGGCTCCCGCCAGTATGACAATACAGTAGGTTAACCGCGCTCCCGGCGGAAGCAGCGGGGCGGCACCAATAGCGATGAGAGACACGGCCAGGGCCGCCGCTGCCGGCGCCGCCGCCCAGAGCCCGGTGTCGTTGCGGGTAATCCGACCCGCCAAAAGCGACCCGACGACAACGCCGATGAGTTCGGCAAGTGCGAGATAACTCGTCTGCAGCTTGCTGGCGTGAAATTCGGCGATCCCCATCTGATTGATAATTAATACCTGCAGGACGGCCACCAGCCAGAAATAGGAGTCGGCGATGATGGCCCAGCGCAGCAGGCGATCCGGCCAGAGCCGACGCAATTCACGCACCGAATCAACGGGGCCGGCCCATGGAAATGGGGCGTGGGGATTGGCGGCGGGACGCCCCGGTACCCCGAGGCTCACCAGAAACCCAAGCCCGGCGACCGACACCAGAATGGCAGCCGCGATCAGCCGACCGAGAGATACGGGACCACCCGGCACCATCGACGCCGACCACGCAGGCAGGTGGATGATCCGGCTGTTATTCAGTGCCACTCCCGCCACAATAATACCGACCAGAATCGCCGCCGTGATGACCGATTTGAGGCGTGAGTTGGCCTCCACCACGAAACACTCGGGGTATACATCGGGAATACCACCTACCAGTGCCGGACCGAAAATATTGGCCTGAAACGCCATGAGAAAAATAACCGTAATAATCACCGGCCAGTTGAGACTCAAAATCGCCCAGGCGCCGAGTGAAAGAAATATCAGTTCCAGAAGCTTGGCCCCGATCACCACCGTCCGACGACTGAATCGGTCGGCCATCCACCCGGCCGGAGCGGCAAAGAGCAGAAATGGAAGTGTGTAAAAGACGGATATCCATCCCTGCAACCCCGCCAGATGGTGCGAGACCGCCAGCAGGCTTACCGATTGCTTCATGAAATTATCGTTAAAATTGCCCATGGCGTAAGCCAGGGCCATCGCCAGAAAGCGCGTCCGTCCCCGGCGGATTTGAGCCTTGATTTCCGCCTGCTCCAGCGTCTTAGCCGCCGCGGCACCATCGGCGACCGCTGAAACCGCATCGGCGGGCTGCATGGCCTGCGTATCCACCATCCTGCATATTCTCCACGACGGTCAATTTATTCGCCACAACATTGTGTGCGTTCGCATCATATCCGTAACGCTTCTGAACAGATCATATTGCCGGTGAAGCACCGGCGGAGGTGCGGCGGTTCGCGTGAAACGCCCCACTGCGACTCTTCCCGGGCATGAAGCCATTGTCAGGGTTCAGGTGCGTTCAATATTCACCTTCAACCCGTCGCACCCCGTGCAGTCAATAAACGCACTGAATACCTCGCTGGCCGTGTTGCCGAGGCGATGGCTGTGGGATTTCACCAGCGGCCAGATCACATCACGGTCGGTTTTGGGAATATTCAATGAGTCAAGCGCGGCGAGTTCAATCCACCGCATGGCCCCCTCGGGCATTTCGCGCTCGGCCGGTAATATCGGATTCACCAGCTCAAAGCAGAACATGAGCCAGTGGCCGGTGCCTTCAAATCCTCTTTCCGCAATGATGCCCATGAGTCGCAGTGCGGATACGGGGACATGAATTCCCGCTTCCTCCGCCAACTCGCGTGCGGCGCACTGATACGGGGATTCCCCATGCCCCTGTTCCAGTTTTCCGCCGATGGGGGAAAGTAAGCCGAGGTTCGGTGCGCGACGGCGCTCCAGCAGAAAGGTTTTTCCGTGCCCGTCAAAAATGTAGATTAATGTTGCGATGCGATAGGGAAGTGCTGACACAATGTCTCCGCCCGGGGCGGACGCGCTGGCCGGGAGCGGAGGCGGAGGGATTCGAACCCCCGGACGAGTTACCCCGTCACCGGTTTTCAAAACCGGCGCATTCAACCGCTCTGCCACGCCTCCGTTGCCTCGCCATTTTAACCGATTTTCACGGGGCGAACAGGGCGTGACGAATGCCATCTCCTGCGATAATCTTGTAGGTTTGGCAGTCGCGCAGCGCGGCGCTGACCGCTGGTTTGTCCGGGAGTAACATTTTTGTCTATCCTTACGGTGCGTGATCTTAAAAAAGCCTTCGGCGCTCAAAGCGTTTTACATGATGTCTCGGCCGCTGTTGAATCCGGCCAGCGCATCGGCGTTGTCGGCCCCAATGGCTGCGGCAAAACCACTCTCCTCAAGCTGATCGCCGGTGAAATCGAGATCGATTCCGGCGAGATCAATCTTCAGCGCGGGGCGGTGGTGAGTTATGTTTCACAGCAGCCACGCCTCGATCCGACGCAAACGCTCTCCCAGCAGATTAAAGCCGCTCTGGATCATGTTCATCAAATTGAACACGAGATGCAGACCGTCGCTGAAAGCCTCTCCGCTCTTCCCGAGGGGCCGGAACATGATGCGGCAATGAAACGATTTGACCATCTTCAACATCTATTCGAACATGCCGGCGGCTGGGAAATAGATCGCAGGGTGGATGCCGTTATTGAAGAACTCGGCTTCCGGCCTGCCGACATGGGCACACCGGTGGGGCAGCTCTCCGGCGGACAAAAATCGCGCGTGCAACTGGCGCGCATGCTTCTGGAGGCGGCCGACCTGATCATCCTTGATGAACCCACCAACCATCTGGATATGAATATGCTCGGCTGGCTGGAGGAAAAATTACTTGAATTCTCCGAAGCCGCCATGCTGATTGTCAGCCACGATCGCTATTTTCTCGATCGCGTCTCAACCCATATCTGGGATATGTCCGGCGGCAATTTGACTCTCTACAACGGCAATTACTCGGCTTACGTCGAGCAACGGGAACTGCGCCGATTGACGCAGGAACGTCAGTGGCAGCAGCAGGTAAAATTCATCGAAAAGCAGGAAGAATATATCCGGCGGTTTCAGGCCGGTCAGCGATCCAGGCAGGCACGGGGTCGCAAAACCCGGCTTGAACGCTACAAAGCCGAGGATGCCGTCGCCCGTCCGACCGGGCCCGGCGATGAAGTCATCTTGAATCTTAAAGTCGATAAACCCAGCGGTCGAGAAGTATTAAAAGTCAAGGGGCTTTCCCATGGTTTCAGCGATGTGCCCCTGTTCAATAATGTTGAATTTGAGTTGCCGCGCGGCCGGCGTGTGGGCATCGTCGGCCCCAACGGGTGCGGCAAATCAACCCTGCTGAACATACTTGCGGGCCTCACCGCCCCCCGGCACGGCACGGTCAGCTGGGGGCACGGCGTGACCATCCAATATTACCGTCAGGAACAGCAGGATCTCGACCTGACCCATACGATCTACGAAGAACTTCAGGCGACGCGCATCCGGGCGAACCGTCAGCAGATTTATGATCTGGCCGCGATGTTTCTCTTCTCCGGCGACATGGTGGATAAACCGATCTCCGGACTCTCCGGCGGTGAAAAAGCGCGGGTGTGCATGGCCAAGATGCTGCTGCATCCGGCCAATGTGATTTTAATGGACGAGCCGACCAATCATCTTGATCTGATGACCTGTGAAGTGGTGGAAGATGCGCTCCAGACCTACGACGGAACGCTGCTGATTGTGTCGCATGATCGCTGCTTTCTGGATTCCACCTGCGATATGATCCTCGCGATTGAACCGTGGGATCCCGCGGGGCCGGGGTGGCGATTGGTGGAGGAAAGTTGTTCGGATTATCTCGCCTCCATGGAGGCGCGGATGCACGCCATCGCCGAGAAGCAGCGCAAGGCCGAACAGGCGGCTGCCAAGGCTCGGCCCGTGCTTGCAGCCAAAGCCGAACCGGTTCGGACTCAGTCAAAAATCCCGCATCATCTGCGTCAGCTCTCGGTGCATCAATTGGAGGAGGAAATCGCCCGATTGGAGAAGGCGATTGCCGACACCGCCGCCGCCATGGCCGACCCGGCGATCGCCCGGGATCAGAAAAAATTGGCCAATGTCAATGCCGACTATGAAAAACTCAAGGCCGAGCTTTCGCTCTGCTCGCAGGCGTGGGAGGAGAAAATGGCCTCGGCGTAGCGCTATGGCGCCACCGCCCGTGCGTGCCTGCGCCACGATGCTTATCCAATTGTCGGACAGCTGTCGCATGACAAGGCAATTCACCCCTCCAGCCCATGCGACCGAAGCATACACGATCTGGTAGCTGCCGCTGATGCCAACGTTTCCCGTGTCAACTTTCCGTCTCTGCCGCCGCAACCACACCGATTTCCGGGCGATGATCATCCAGTGAGCGAAGCATCATCAGCACTGGAATAAGCACGAGAGTGCAGGTGCCGAACAGGAAGGTGTATCGGTTCCAATTCAGCCCGATGGCATGATGCTGATATCGACCGATGGTTTCCAGAACCAGACCCCAGAACATCGGGGAAACTCCCGCAGCGACATTCAGCAGCACCAGAAGAACCGCAAAAT
>JAJZNY010000370.1 GCA_021852245.1 Planctomycetota bacterium
CATTCCGGCCCGATTCTCCCCCAATCTCCTGCAACCTACTTATAATGGACCGAGTTCGCCGGGGGGAAATCCCTTCCCGGTAGTGGTGCATGTGAGGGTGCAATATATGCTTTTCGGTTGTTGCCGCGGGCTGAAAAACAGCTTGCCGCCGCAAGGCGGAGGGAACAGAAATTATTCACAGGCCTCCTGCAGGCACGCAATCACCCGCGCGACGCCTGGCCTCCGTTTTACTCGAAACGGGTTCTGCTTCACTTCCGCTTCCGGATTGCTGAAAATGCTATCCCGTGCTTGGATCATTATCCTCATCACCGCCGCTTGGCTGGCAAACGCCCCAAACCTTTGGGCTGCCCACATCATTGCCGGACCGATGGTGGGAAGCGTCTCCACGACTACCGCCCGGGTTTGGTTGGAGATCAGCACCTCCGACCATGTGACCGTCCGAATTTTTGATGTCGATAACAACGAGGAAATAAATGCCGTCGGCATGGATGTCACCGGTCCGCCGCCTTTCGTAGTCGAGGCAACCTTTGGCGGTTTGATACCCGACCACGATTACCGCATTTCAGTCAGCATTGAAGGTGTTCGCCAGCAACTGCCGCTGCCGAAACTTGTTATCCACACCATGCCGGCGCGCAAAGCGATGCGCAGCATTACGGTTGCCTTCGGGTCATGTGCCGATTTCCGGCGTTACCCCGGTCTGCGGATATGGAACAGCATCGCCCGGATTGAACCTCGGGCTTTCATTTTCGCCGGTAATTCCACCTATCTGCCGAAGCATCTGAATCAGTTTCCGTACACCTATGTCCACGCTCTGCAATTTATCCTCCAGCGCTACGACACCTCGCGGCGCTTTGTCGGCATCCAACCTCTCATGCGCATCTGCCCGATGTATGCGACGTGGGATAACCGGGATTTTGGTACCCTGAAATCTAATAAAACATTTGTGTTTTCCAAAGAATCGATGCTGGCCTTTGAAGATTATTGGCCCAACCCCTCCTATGGCCACGGCCGAACGCTCGGAACCTTCTGCCATTTTGATGTTGGCGATGTCGCCTTCTTCCTGCTCGATGACCGAACTTTTCGCACCCCGCAGACGCACGGTCCGGGTGCCACTATGTTCGGCCGTCGCCAACTCGCATGGCTTAAAAGCCGGCTGATGCGAAGTCGCGCCGATTTCAAAATTATTGTCGACGGCGACCAGATGCTGGCTCATTATGCGGGGCATGAAAGCTGGGCTGATTATCAGCCGGAACAGAATCAATTCATCCATTGGATTTTTGCCCATCAGGTAGGGGGGGTGCTGTTTCTCTCCGGCCACCGCGGTTTTGGTGAATTGACGCGCCGTCCGGCCAATTCTAATAGCGACTTTCCGCAATATCCCCTGTATGACCTTACCAGCTCATCGCTCGCCGCCGCTCCGGTCAAGCATCAATTCACCGGCTGGCACAACCCGGCTCGGGTCGGCCCCGCCGTCTTTGAACATAATTTTGGCCTTATTCGAGTCGGAGGCGCCATCGACGCCCGTCATATCACACTGGAACTGTGTAATTCCCTTGGCCGGGTGGTGTTGCGCAAGGTAATCAGTCAAAATGATCTCGAACCGTAACCTGCCGACCCCAGATCGCAGTATTACGTTCAACGTTTCACAATCTACGCACGTACTTGAAGTCGATAAATCTCACGCTGTTAAAAGATGGGGGGATATTCTCATGCCACGCCAATGCGGTCAGGGTGCAAGATACCGGTTTGCCGCTGACTTCCTTGCCGACAACCCTCTTTTGGGGCGATTTATAGGAAATGGCGCAGCGACGATGTGGGGGTGACTCCCGGCCGCAACGTACTTTTCCAATCCCCCGCCGGATAATTTAAGGTTTTCCCCTATCCATCTTGACTGGGTTTTCCTGATTTTCTTCGGTTGCCGTTGTGCGATACTTCTCTCCGTCGTCTATGACGGCATTGACATGGAAGCCGGCCTGATGTTCCCCGGCTGTTGATGCTGACGACGTCAATTTGCTTTGCCCTTGCATGGCCGGTGGGATTGCAGCTTGTTCCACTGGCCGTGCTTTTTTATTCTGTCCTGCCCGGCGGCTTACACCGCTCCATATTGCTTCAGAAATGTCAGCATGATCGGCTCGATTTTCTGCCGCAGGTGCGCGTTGGCAAAGCCCGCCCACGCCAGCGGTGTCGTGACGTCCAGCGGCCCGTCGGGACTGTTTCCCAGCCCATCGGTAAGAATCACGCCCGCTTCCTGAGCGATCAGGGCGGAAGCCATGTCGTACGGATGGGCGCAGAGCCCGGGTTGCATCTTCAGGGCTCGATAAAAATGCGGTCTCAGATCGGCGTTGAAACGGTCATGTCCCATGATCAGTTCATAGAACTGTCCCCCCGTGCTTATGTACTGGTCATCAAATATCATCGGGGTTGCGGTATCGATTTCTCCCGCGCATTGTCGTGCGATCAGTTCCATTAATTCAGCCGCCGGCACCTTGGTTCCCGGAAGAAAGCTGGTAATGGCGGCGAATCCATGGTTGATCGTGTCTGCCTTGCTCGGGGCGATGGGGATACGCTCCGTTTCTTCGGTCAGCAGATTATCCCGCACCGCCATCGCACCCCGGCCCTTCCCCGCCCAGAGTACATCACATCGGGTCTGTTTGGAGGTTGGAATCTCGGCCTGCATCGCCACGCTGATATGACTCAGCCGTGTTTGCATCCCAAGGTTGGGTGCAACCCCGGCCAACACCCACGCTGAGCGCTTGTCAAACATCAATTCCCGCGTGCCGTCGATCGGGTCGACAATCAGTTGAAATGCCGCATCTTCCGGCATGGTTCCGCTCGGAAAAGTCATCATTCCCTCTTCCTCGCCCCCTTCAATCCCTTCCGCGATCAAGGTCAATGAAAATTCCTTTGACCATTCCCGGCAGAATTCAATCAATATCGGTTCAACAATTTGATCCACCGCGTAAATGGTGTCGGCGGCACTGTGGCGGTCGATATCCGCAAAGACCATCCCACGTTCTCGTGCGTCCAGAATGGCGCTGCGGATATTACGGCCCAGTATGCACAGTTTCTCAACAAAATATTCCGCCTCGCGGGGAAGTTCTCCGACTGCATGCATGGTGTTAATTCCTCATCATTCGCCGGTTATTTAATCCTCCCCACGCAGATCGGTAGTCTCGGCCGGGCACCCGGCCGGTGTTCCTGAATTCGGACGCCTGCCTCGCACCCTGCGCCATACCGCCTTGACCATGGGCCAGAAGGCATAAAAATAAATGACGATCAGAGCCGCTATCTGCGGCTGCCAAAGCAGAAATAGGATCAATAAAACCGCCCGAACCACGTACGAAAAAGGCTTTCGGCCGCGCAGATATTGATTGATGACATGCTCGTACGAAATCCGGCTTACCATCAGCAGGGCTGATAGCAGAAGTATGACCGGCATCGTGTACGGAAAGCTTGTGAGAACCCAATGGCTGATCACCGGCGGCACGTTAAACGGGAGGATGTGCGGCGCACCGCGCTGCAGGCCTTCAAAAAAAATCACGCTCGCCGCTATAACCCCCGCCGCCCCCGGCGACGGCAATCCACGGAAGGCCATGTGGGAATCAATATCGTGTTGTGTCATCGTGTTGAAGCGGGCAAGCCGCAATCCAGCGCACGCCACATACACGGCCGCGATGATCCAGAAAAAGCGGCCGTCCATGCTGTGTGCCAGCGGCCCGATGTGGCCGTCATACGTCGGGCGAGTTTGCGAAAGCACATGTCCGATCAGTTTCAGGCTCAAAAATGCCGGAGTGACGCCAAAACTCACCACATCCGCAAGCGAATCCAGTTCCGCACCGAAATCACTTGTTGCCCGGGCCAATCGTGCCATCGACCCATCCAACATGTCGCAGATCATGGCGGCGAAGATCAGATATCCCGCCACCGAAAAGTTATTCATGAAGGTTGTTGATTTGCTCGGTGGGGCGGAGGCGTATCCCAATGCGGCAAACCCGCATAGCAGATTCCCCAATGTGAAAAGGGTGGGCAGCACCGCGATCATGCGGCGCGACAATTCAGATCCGCCGTTGAAATTGCTTTCGTGTTCCTGCGAACGGGTATCTTCGTGACTTTCCGTCATCCGGCCAAGCATCCTGACTTTTGGGGGGACCGCACCACATGCGCTCAGGCGATCCTCAACCCTGCAATCTTATCGACCACCATGATAAACAAATTTCTCCCATTCGGGTGATCGGAAATTGAAACTTGAGAAGTTACGGGTGTTTGTTGATTAAGGCTCGTTAATCCCGCGGTAATTTCGCAGCAAAATTCTGCATTGTCCCCTTCGGGTGAGCACCAACCGAGCGCAAGCTCCGCCACTGCGGATTTGCACACAAACCTCCAGTTCAGACTCGCCGACAGCCAATCGACGGCATGCGTCCGCGTCCTCCCCGATAGATGGCGACCGCCGCTCGGGGGTTTTAACCCCCGTTTCCCGTCTTTGAGGTTAATGATGTCGCACCTCGACCATCCTGAATCCTGCCAGCATGGCAGCGAAGGCGGCATTTTCGGCAACGTTATCCGTCGTGGCACATTTGGGAATATGGGTAATTTTCTCAGATATAACTTCTTAATAAACATACGTTTATGTGTGTGTTCGTGAAGCCGATGTAAGCTTCGGCACGATCATTGCATCGCCATGCGGTAGTGGTGAACTCTGGATTACTGTTGGGCGTGTGTCCCACCAGGGTTCAGAAGAGGTTATGTCACGGGCGTCGCCTCAATAGCCTCATATAAAGTTCACCGCGACGAAAGGAAGTTTTTATCATGCCGAAAGTCATTGGAATTGATCTGGGAACCACCAACTCAGTCGTCGCCATTATGGAGGGAGCGCAGCCCAAAGTTTTGATTAATGCGCAAGGGTCGCGACTCACGCCATCCGTCGTCGGCTTCACCGACAAAGGTGAGCGCCTGGTCGGCTTGCCTGCCAAGCATCAGCAGGTCACCAATCCAACCAACACCATTTTCTCAATTAAGCGATTCATGGGACGGCGCCACAGCGAAGTCGGTGGCGAAGAAAAATTGGTCCCGTACAAGATTATCGGGGGGCCGGAGGAACTCGTAAAAGTCGAGGTGCGCGGCAAGGCGTACACCCCACCCGAAATTTCCGCCATGATTCTCCAGGATCTCAAAAAAACCGCTGAAGATTATCTCGGCGAAAAAGTGACCGACGCCATTATTACCGTTCCGGCCTATTTCAATGACTCCCAGCGTCTGGCCACCAAAGAAGCCGGTGAAATTGCCGGTTTGAGCGTCAAGCGCGTGCTGCCGGAACCGACCGCCGCCGCATTGGCGTACGGAATGGACAAGAAAAAAGGTGGCAAGATCGCGGTATTTGATCTTGGTGGCGGCACCTTCGATGTGTCGGTTCTGGATGTTGCTGAAGGCGTCTTCGAAGTGCTTTCGATCAACGGCGATACTCACCTGGGCGGTGATGATTTTGATCAGGTGCTCGTCGATCATCTGGCGGAGGAATTCCGCAAGCAGACGGGTGTTGATCTCCGGAAAGACCCGATGGCTCTTCAACGACTTAAGGAAGCTGCCGAAAAAGCGAAGATTGAACTCTCAAGCAATATGGAAACGAGTATCAATCTTCCGTTTATTACGGCGGATGCCAGCGGGCCTAAACACCTGCAGACCAGCCTGACCCGCAGCAAATTCGAGGCCCTTACCAGCCACCTGATCGAGAAATGCCGACAGCCTGTCATCAAGGCACTGCAGGATGCTAAGCTTTCGGCCTCGCAGATTGATGAAGTGTTGTTGGTCGGCGGATCGACCCGAATTCCGCGTGTTCAGCAGCTCGTGAAAGAGCTTTTCGGCAAGGAAGGCAATAAGTCCGTTAATCCCGATGAGGCCGTAGCGCTGGGTGCTGCGGTTCAGGGAGGTATCACCACCGGCGAGGTGAAAGATATCCTCGTGCTGGATGTGACACCGCTCACCCTGGGCCTTGAAACGCTCGGTGGCGTCATGACCCCGTTGATTCAGCGCAATACGACGATCCCCACCAGCAAGACGGAAGTCTTCAGTACCGCAGCGGACAACCAGACCAGTGTGGAAGTGCACGTGCTTCAAGGTGAGCGCCCGCTTGCCAAGGACAATCGTACGCTCGGTAAATTCCAACTCACCGGCATCGCACCCGCGCCGCGTGGCATGCCGCAGATTGAGGTGACATTCGACATTGACGTCAACGGTATCCTTAATGTAAAGGCCAAAGACAAGGCCACCAACAAGGAAAGCACCGTCAAGATCACCGGCCACAGCGGTCTCTCAAAGGAAGAGATCGAGCGGATGAAGAAGGAAGCCGAGGCCCACGCCGAAGAGGATAAAGCTCGCCGTGAACTCATCGACCTGAAAAATCAGGCCGAGTCCGTCACGCTGCAGGTGGAAAAGGAGCTTCAGGAGCATGGCGATAAGGTCGGACCGCAGGAACGCGCCGACTTGGAAAGCTCTCTGAATCAGACCCGCGAAGTCCTCAAGGGCGAAGATAAGTCGGCCATCGAAAAGGCGCTCGCGAATCTCAATAAAGCGCGCTTGAAGCTCGGTGAATCGATTTATAAATCGACTGGCGGCAGCTCGGCTGGTGCGGCGGGGGGCCCGGAGGCCGGCCCGTCGGGCGGTCAGACATCATCGACCGGTGATGAATCAGGGAAAAAGCCCGATGATGTCATCGACGCCGAGTATGAAGTGAAGTAATTGGCAGTTAGCGGATTGGCTTTCGGGGCCGCCACTGGACACACCGAGTTCCATGGCGGCTCTGTTTTTTCGCGAGCAAACATGCCCGACTTGGAACCGATGGCCATACGGCTGAAAAAAAGTGAAGCCTTGGAAATTGATTGGGCCGACGGGAGAACCGTCGTCTATCCGCTTCGTTTCCTTCGCCGGATGTGCCCCTGTGCCGGGTGTTGCGGTGAACGGGATCTCCTCGGCAGGCAGATCCTGCCCGTGGTGCGGACCACTTACGACGGTCCGATCACCGCCGCCGGCGCCGAACTTGTCGGACACTATGCCCTGCGGATGATCTGGTCCGATCATCACGCCACCGGCCTCT
>JAJZNY010000188.1 GCA_021852245.1 Planctomycetota bacterium
AAAGCGAAATTTTCTCTTGGTACGCGAATTGCCGCGAATATCCTTCAGTGCCGAGAGGATCGCATCACGCTTGATGCCCAAGGTCGTCAGCAGATCACGCGCCGGACCGCCCGCCGCGAGCAATCCCAGCAACATGTGCTCCGTCGATACGTATTCATCCTTGAGACGATCCGCCTCCTGCTGAGCTGCCGCCAATGCCGCTGACAGATCGCGTGACCCGCCAAGCTGAGCCCCACCCGAGACGGTCGGCATGCGGCTCAGTTCTGCATCCAAAACCCGTTTGACCTGCGTCGGCTCAACACCGATCTTGGATAAAATGGGGGGGATCAATCCCTGCGCATCGGATAGAAGTGCAGAGAGCAGGTGCAGGCTGTTGATCTCCGAATGGTTGGAAGATGCCGCCAGTAATTGCGCCGACTCTAGTGCCTCACGTGCTTTTACCGTTAATTTATCAAGAGCCATAAAAATCCTTTCAGCAATGCGGCTTGGCCTCAGGCTGCAATTTTAAGCCGGGCTCAGGCATTGCTACGAACTGGCTCAACACAAATCGCGTACCAAGAGAAAATTTCGCTTTTCCCATGTTTTTTTAACGGAAAATAGCCTTGGAGCCGAGCATGCTTATTGAATTACATGCCAAAATGGCAGATCGCCGGATGGTATAAGCATATTTCACCTTGCGAATATATTGCCTTTTCGCCTCATCGTTTGTCGTTTCAGATAGCGTTTTTCAACTGAAGCCTGCTGCGACCGAAATGACCCATTCATAGAAGTGGACGCGCGATCTATCGCATGAACATGGCTACAGGCTACCGTATGAGCCCGCCGTTACGTTCACCGCACGTGGTTCGCCATCTGATGGGGGAGCCGTATTTCTCCACCCCAGCTGAATTTAGAAATCCTTGCACAGCGTGTCGGCGGCTATCCAGCCGGACATGAGCACCATCGGCATACCCGGACCCGGATGCGCCGATCCGCCGGCCAAATACAGCTTCCGAATGTCCGGGCTGCGGTTGGCCGGCTTGAAGGCGCCGGTCAGGCGACCATGGCTGGCCAGTCCGTAAATGGCCCCTTTCCAGACGTGATACCGCGAGGCAATGCTTTCCGGCGTAAGGTAGTCCTCGATGACGATGCGGCTCTCGATATCCTCCATTCCGGCGGATGCAAGTTTTTTTAATATCTGCTTCCGATAATGCGGGTACATGGTTTTCCAATTCTGCCCGTCATGGAGATAAGGCGTGTGCACGAGAATATACAACGCTTCACCACCCGCCGGGGCAACCGCCGGCTCGGTAACGGCTGGTGCGCAGAGGTAGCATGTCGGGTCTTCCGCCGGGCGGCCGAGCCGGTAAATATCATGAAATTCCGCCTCGGCGCTGCGTGAAAAGACAAAATTGTGGTGGGCGAGATGGTCATACCGCCTGCGAAGTCCGAGATACATCACCACGCCCGAACAGGCGGGTTCATATTTCCGGCGCGACGCGAAACGTCGAGCTTCGGCGCCAAGCAATTCCTGATGCATCAGGACAGAGTCGGAATTGCTCACAACCGCGTCAGCGTTGAAAGTATCCCCCTGATCGGTAACAACGCCACGGGCGGAACCGGACTCAACCGTTATTTGCTTAATACCGCAGCCCGTTACATATTCCACACCCAGTTCCCGACCAAGCCGCTCGAGGGCCAGCGGAACCGCACGGGTTCCTCCAATTGGATACCAGATACCCTCCCCCAACTGCATGTCGGCGATACCGAGGAGGACGGCGGGTGAGAGCGCGGGGGCGGAGCCGACATACTGGGTGAAATGATCCACCATCTGGGCCACGCGTGGATCCGAGATCATTTTGCGAACCGTGCCGCCCAGCGTCCGACCAATTTTCATATCCCGCAGATCCTGCAATACCGAGGGTTGAAAAGTGGATTTGAGATCAAAGGTGTCCGCCAGCGAACCGACCGATTTCCAGAAGAAATATTTCTCGGAAAGCCTGCTCATCTTTGCCGACGACGCGAGCAGCCGGCGGTACTCCGAACTCAACAACTCGCCAGCCTTCAACCGGCCGAATTCTCGATCCATCGCGGCCATATCTTCGGTCAGATTTAATATGGAGCCGTCAGAATAAAAACACCGCCATTGCGGCGAGAGGCGGCGCAGATTCAGGTAATCCTCCAGCTTGCGTCCGGCTTCGGAGAATATCTTTCGCAGGACGGACGGCATCAGCAGAATGGTCGGTCCCATGTCAAACCGAAACCCCGCCTGTTTTAATTCCGCCGCTTTGCCTCCGAGCCAGCTGTTGCGTTCAAACACCCGAACTTTCCAACCACGAGCCGCCAGAGTACAGGCGGCAGATAAGCCGGCCAACCCTCCACCGATCACCGCTACAGTTCCAGCCTTGGACATTGTTTATTCAATCCTTTCCATCTGTTCAGAGCCATTAACAGGCATGACGAGGCGTTATCACCGGCCTTTGATTATACGGAGCATGGCGGCGACTCTTTTTGTCACACCCGGCGCATGCTTAAGGAGCATGATGTTTTTCAGTTGATCTTCATTCTCGACATTGCTACGAGTCAGGTGAGGCAAAAAACGACCGGTCCTCTCAATAACACTCACCGGGGATGTCATCTCCAGCAGTCCTGCCGCCCCACGGGTGGCCCCGTATCCGCTGTCTTTTCGGGGTGAGAGCGTCACCGCTGGGTGGCCGGTCGGCGCAAGCAGATCGTTGATGCAGATACAACCGGCATCAATCTTTTCCGCAACAGAGATCGCAAGTTCGCTCGGGCCGAAAATCGATGCTCCGAGTCGCATCGGACAATCGGCGTAGAGATCGTACAATTCGTCCACTTCGCGAAACGTCCACAGGCTCGCGACGGCGCCAAGCACATCGGCACCCGACAGCGGTGCGGGCTTTAAAACCCCACTGAGCACCAGCGGCCCGAGATGAGCCTGTCGATCCCACCGGCCACAAATAACGGACGCACCATTGCGCATAGCGGCATCAACGAGTGCCGAAATCGCGTCAGAGTCAGATGGATGAAAGTCAATGGTCGGTGATTGCTGAAGGCTCTTACGCAGCGCGTTCACAAAACTTTCGGCGAGGGATTGATCCACCAGAATACGCCGCGGAACCATGCACGTATTACCGCCATTGAAGCTCAGGCCGAATGCGATGGCATCGGCCGCACGCTGAATATCCGCACCGCGGAGAACGATGGCGGCGTCAGCTCCGGAGAGTTCCATCACTGTGGCCGTCGGCCGGCAGGCGGCGATCAATGCGGCGACAGCCCGGCCTGTTCGCTGCGAACCGGTGACGATGACCTTATCCACGCCCGCGTTCATCACCTGCTGCACCCCGTCAATCGCTTCCGGGATAACCTCGAAGAGATGATCCGGCACGCCAGCTGCGATCAGTGCCTTTTGCAGACATATTGCCGCCCGTGTGCCTTCGCAGCCCGGTTTTAGAATGACCCCATTTCCCGCTGCCAGCGCCTGCAGAACCTGTACGCCGGGAAGAAAAAGAGGGTAATTGCCCGGCCCCACGATGAAGATCACGCCCAAGGGCCTCCGTTCGGTCATGATACGCAATCCCCATGGACGTATCGACGTGGGGGCAAGAATGTGTTTTGCATTCTGCTGAAGAAATTTTGCTGCGTCGGCCAGGGGAATAATCTCGGATGCGAGTGTCTCACCGGCACAACGGCGCGGTAAATGGGAACATGCGCCAATCAACTCATCTGCCGATTCAATGAGTTGACATCGAAATCGCCGGACGCAATCCAGCCGATGAGACAGCGGCGCATCTGCCCAAGCAACAGATGCCCGTCGAACGGAATCAATCCGCAAGCGGAGGGCATCACGTTTTTCGTCGGCGGAGAGTTCAAGGGATGGCGGCATGGACCAACTCCGCTTAAGCCGGGATTGCCACAGGAGTTCGACAACCGAGAGTCGGCTTCGTGTGGATGCGTGCCATGGCAGCCTGAAGATCAGTCCAGCGCTCTCCATAGCCGAAATCCTCCAGCAACAAACGGCTGCTGATGCGGGCAGATTCAAAGATGACCGGAAGACCGCTGCCGGGATGAGTACCTCCGCCGACGAGATAGACTCCCGCGAGTTCGTCAAACCGGTTACGCGGACGCATGTGAAGCATTTGACGAAAATCATGCGTCAGATTGAACGTGGCGCCGCGATAGATGCTGTAGTCCTTGTTCCAATCGACGGGCGTTATCATTTTTTCAAATCGAATTCGTTCTTTCAGATCGGTAATTCCAAGGCGCTGAATTTGTTTCAGAAGAATCTCGCGGAATCGCGGGGCCTCCTTTGCCCAGTCAATATTCGGATGCAGATGTGAAACCGGAGCCAGCGCGTAAAGCGTGCTGCATCCCCGTGGTGCGAGGCTCGGATCGGTGACGCAGGCGTTTTGCACGTAAAAGCTGGGGTTGGATGAGAGAACATGGCGGGATTCGATATCTGCGAGGTTGTCGCGATAATTCTCCACCAGAAAAATATTGTGATGTGCCAGCGGAGGTGCCGCACCATCCAGCCCCAGATAAAGCATGAAGGTGGAACATGAATACCGGGCTTTGGCGATTTTCCGGTCTGTCCACCGCCGACGCAGATTGTCGGGCACCAGATGAGTCATGGCATGGGCAAAATCCGCATTGATGACCACCGCATCAGATCGGACAATATGACCACCAACGCGAACGCCGGTGGCTCTCCCATCGGCAAATTCGATCTGATCGACCCCCTGCCCCATCAGAAATTCGACCCCCATTTCAGCCGCCAATTCGGCCATTTTCCGCATAATGGCGTGGCAGCCTCCATAGGGATGGAAAACGCCATGCTCGTATTCGAGAAAGGAGAGAATGGAAAACAGGCCAGGACACCGAAAGGGCGACATCCCGAGATATTTCGACTGAAAACTGAATGCGAGCCTCACTCGGGGATCATGAAAATAGCGACTGAGCTCGCGGTCGAGCGAATTCCATGGCCGCAGCAAGGGAGCCATCCGCAGCATCTCGGGCGTCAGGGCATCGCGCCAGGAGTTGAACGGTTTTTGGAGAGTCGGCGTAAAAGCCGCGAGCTTACGCCGATTATCCGCCAAGTAGTCATCCAGATGCTCGGCATCCCGTGGGCTTATCCGGGCGATAGCCTGTTTCATCCGTTCCAGGTTGGGGGTGGCTGAAATTTCGCCACCATTTTCAAAGATAATCCGATATTGCGGATCAAGCCGCTCCATCGGCACTTCCGTCATGAGATCATATCCGGCGGCAGAAAATATCTGCGCTAATACCTGCGGATACAGGAAGAATGTCGGTCCGACATCAAACTTGAATCCTTCAGCGTTTATCTGTCCCGTTCGACCTCCGAAGCCATAACGCTTCTCAATTACCGTTACTTCCAAACCGGCTTTTCGCAAGAGCATGGCAGATGCCAAGCCACCCGGCCCAGCACCCACGATGACAACTCGCTTCGGTCTGTCCATCACCACAATCCTCCACGGTGCACCGCTATTATAGGCGAGCGCGAAGAACGAGTGAGAGAAAGTCAAAGCGAATGACCGAAATCCGTTTTTTTAGCCATCTCTCAGTTCAAACTGAATTGCGAGGCCGTAACTGGCATGGCGGCCAGAGTATCCCTGCTGGAGCCATACCCTGTTTCCGGAGCACATGCTCTTGGGAGCGGCAGAATCGGCATCAGCCGGGGAGACAGGCCAGATGCTTCACCCCGATCTCTTCATCCGTCAGATAGCATCCCGGATCAAAGCCAAGCCAGTCTCCAGTAGCGGCCTCGGCACGAGTTCGCAGATTTCCGTTGCAGACGTCCAGAAAGCGGCAGTGTCGGCACCGATCCGGCAGATAAGTGCGCCGATTACGCAGAATAGCCAGTCGTTCATCACGCGCGGATGACCATATGGAGCTGAACGCCTCCTCACGCACATTGCCGCACGAGTAATGCCAGGAGAATTGGTCATAATGGACATTCCCAACCGGATCAATGGCGGCGATGTTGCAGCCCGAGCGATTACCCCCGGTTCCAGCCAGCCGCTCGTGCACGCTTGCCGCCCGCTGCGGGTCGGTCTGCTCCATTTGGAGGAGCAGGTACGCGGCATCGGCATGGTTATCAACCGTTAATATTTCCAGTGGACGACCGGCTGCATGAAACTCCCGGCATTTGGCAAAAATTTTGTCAACCATCCGCCGGGTTTGCGCCGGCGTCAGATCAACCCGTTGCATTCCCTCCCCCCGCCCGGAGTAAGCCAGATGATAAACACATAGGCGGTTTACGCGGTGTTGGGCGCAGATGTCAAAAATGCTGTCCATATCGTCGATGTTCAGCGCATGGGCGGTGAATCGTACGCCCACCTTGATGCCGCGCTGAACGCAGCGATCTATCGCCGCCAAACTTCGCTCGAATGCCTTCTTGGCGCCCCGAAGCTTGTCGTGTGTCGCGGCAGTGCCATCAAGACTCAGGCCGACATATTTAAGGCCGACGTTGGCCAATTCATCCGCCATGAGATCGTCGATCAAGGTACCGTTGGTCGAAAGTGTGCACGCAAGTCCACGATATCGCGCGTATCGTATCAACGGAATAATATCGGGACGCATCAGAGGCTCGCCTCCGCTCATGAGTACGGCCGGCACCTTGAACCTCGCCAGATCATCAATCACGTCCAGGGCCTCGGAGTGGCACAATTCACCGGGGGCGGGCTCGGCCGCCGCACTGGCATAGCAGTGAACACATTTCAGGTTACACGCTTTCGTCAGTGCCCAGACGACCACAGGCCGGGGTACCGCCTGCGATTCTCCATCCGGTTTGCGGTGTCCATAGCGAAGTTTTTCGTTACCAGCCTGCACATCACATAATAAATTTGAAACACTCAGCATGATGACGTAGCCTCCGTTAGCTGTTGGGTTAATCCATATGCACAATCCGGTTCGGCCGCGAGGGGATCCCCCGTGACACCAAACGCCCTCGCCCGGCTGCCACCGCAAACATACCGATAGTGACACTGTCCGCACTTGCCACGCAGTGCATCGGGGTTGCGCAGCGATTGGAATAACTCGCTGTTCTGATAGACATCAATGATGGA
>JAJZNY010000046.1 GCA_021852245.1 Planctomycetota bacterium
TTCTTCTTCAACGAGTATCGCGATAATTGAAAAATATTATCGCATCGTTATCACCCACCTTGAATGCGTTGCCGATGACCGACGGGGTGACAAATTCATCTCCATGCCGGGAGGGCTCGGTGGGATGGGCGTAATAGTGCTCCATCGCCTCACGGGCGGTGGGATAACCGTCCCCTTTGCCGGCCGTGAGCAGATCGTAAGCCTTCTGCACGCGGTCCCATCGATTATCGCGATCCATGGCATAGTACCGGCCAACGATGCTGGCGATACGCCCCATCCCGATTTCCGCCATTTTCTTCTCCAGTTCCGCCAGATAGCGGACACCGCCCTGTGGCGAGGTGTCGCGCCCATCGGTGATGGCGTGGACGGCGACGCGATCGGATGGAAATTTGAGCCGCGCGGCGAGTTCCAATATCGCATAGGCGTGCTCCTGATCACTGTGAACCCGGCCATCCGAACACAAACCGAGCATGTGCACGCGGGAACCGTGCTTTTGGGCGTGCTCGAACGCACCAAGGAGCGTTTTATTTTCAAAGAAACTTCCATCGCGTATCCGGCGCGTTATACGCATCGTCTCCTGATCCACTATGCGCCCGGCGCCGATATTCTGATGGCCCACCTCACTGTTTCCCATAACACCCGCCGGCAGGCCGACCCACTCACCTGAAGTATGGATCAGCACATGCGGGTACTCTGCCATCAGGGCATCATCCACAGGATGGCGGGCCAGATGAACCGCGTTGTAAGAATTCATCTCCGGATGCGGGTTGCTACCCCATCCGTCGCGGACGATCAACATCACCGGTCGTCGCAATTTGTTCTTATCTACATTTGCCATGGGTCGTCATGCTCCACTGAAACAGTCTTTGGGTATCACCTATTGGCCCAATCCGGCCGCCATCGGCCGCCAGGCGTGATGGCACCGATCATTGCCAACCGCCGCCGTGGCGGTAGGCTAACCGGTATGAAAAGCTCAACCGGCCCGAACTCTGTTATACCCGTTTGGTACGCCATTGCCACACTTTTTCTGTCGGCCATATTCACAATTTCCTCGGCCCGCGCTGCAACGGTGATTCGCGCTGCGGTGATTCCGCGGCATCCGCAGATAAACTCATGGGCCGCGCTGATTATGCATGGGCTTCCGGTAGCACCGCATCCCTACCGACTCCAAATTCGCAGCCGCGGTGGAGGCCCCATCAGCGAAGTGACCGTGGGCATTCAGCGCCCCATTCTGATACCCCTTGCATTTATCACCGCACCCATCCACCGGTATGTTAGGCTTCAATATCGTCTGCTCCGCCAAGGAAGCGCATCTAAACCCTGGAAGTCACTGCGGGTAACGCTTCATCGACGCCTGCCAGGCTCAACGGCAGAAACCTTTCTCATGGTGACATCACACCGGAAGTCGCACCTCTATCGTTCGGGCGATCGTTATTTTCTGCCCATTGGTGTTGGCGCTCTGATGCATACCTCTCCGACCGCCGTCGCCGCATTCAGCGGCTGCGTGCTCTCCGGCCAATTGACAAACCAAAACGATCGAAGGTTGATCGCCCATGTGCTGCCGACCGGCATCCCGATCTTTCGGTCTGGTGTGTCCGCCCCGCCGCCGATTGATGGAATCGCATGGAAAACAGTCACACTGCCGACGAATAAACACGCTTCAGGCTGGGAACTTGCGATCCCCACACCCCCGTCCATCAGGCCGATCGTCTCCCCCCTCCGTCGGCTGCGCCTCCCACCGCCAACCTTGCCGGCGCTCTGGCCCGTCGTCGTAGTTGTCTGCGGTTCGCTCTCCGTGGTCATTATGATTTTGGTGTGGAGTGCCGCCGGGCGGTACCACGCCGTCATCCGCGTCTCGGCGATGTTGACTGCCGGGCTGCTTACCGGGATCGCGGGGGCGATCTGGATCAGCCGTACTCCTCCGCTGGATACCATTGAATATCACTGGCGGCAGTCGGCCGGTGGACATTCCGGCTATCTGGTGTGCTGGCGTATCTATCGGGTGCTAGCCCGCGAACGCGTTCGTGTGAAGGATGATTCGGCATTGCCGGTGGCGTGGAGTGAGCAAAGCTGGAGGCACCTCCGCGCGGTCGTGCGATTTTCAACATCCGGGTCGGTGCCGAACCGCATCGAGGTCATTCTGCCCAAAGGAGCGGCGGTGGTGATTCGCAGTGAACATTTCTATTCTCATCAGGATAAAGCGATCACCCCGCGCGATTGGTATTATTTCATCCATGGACAACTGGAGCGCAGTGGGCACTCCATCGGCCTTGATGGGTGGATGGCACGGCAGCTGAAGACAACGGCGGCATCCATCCAGGCCTGGCTTCTCTTCGGCCGACAGGGTTATTTACATTGGCGTTTGACGACCTATCCCCATTTTGAGGTCGAGGCACTTCCCGGCGGTTTACCCCATCGGTTATCGAATGCAAGTGGCGATCAGTCAGGTCTTGTTGGCGGCGGCGAAGCGGGAGTGCGCGGCCGATAAATGGCCAGAAACATTCCCGTAAGAAGAATCGCTGAGCCGACGAGAAACCAGATTCCCGGCAGTCGCTCTTTTATCATGGCTTCCCACACCAGCGTCAGAGGCAAGGCAGCATTACCGAAGGTAGCCACGCGTGACGGAGGCTGGCGGGCGTTGCACCAGTTGTAAAGAAAAAATACGCCGACGGCCACAAAAAAAATGAGATATCCCAGCCCCAACCACGATTCGAGCGTGATATGCGAAAGGTTCACCTGCTGCGACTTGATCAGCAGCAGCGGAATACTGACCAGCGCCCCGCATAGAAATATCCAGAATTGTGCGGCGAGGCTGCCGTAATATTGATTGAGCCTGCGAGAAAAAACCAGATAGCCGGACCACGTGGCCGCTGCCCCGAGCAGAAGCAGATCGCCGGTTAAAAATGACTTTCGAAGAAAGAGTCCGGAATCCAGCAGAATAACAATCACACCGACCACAGCGAGTACCGCGCCCGTAATCGCCCGCCAACTCCAGCGTTCGATACGGATCAGGCATGAGAGGACGGTAACAATTACGGGCGTGGTGCTGTAAAGCATCGCCGCGTGCGAAGGGTTGGCCATGGCAACCCCGCCCCAGAAGAACGCCTGATTCACCGGCACGCATACAATTCCGAGGATCACGATAAGAGGCCAATCGGCTTTTACTGGCAGAAGAAACTTTCTGCTCGCCAGTAAAACCAGCCCGATCGTCAGCGCGGCGAGCAGAAATCGCATCACACCCCCGATGATGGGCGGAATGCTGGCCACAGCGCACCCCACAGCAATTGGAGTCCAAGAAGCCAAAAACGTCATCAGCAGGAGGGCGGAAAGGTCCAAGCCCGCCAAACGCTGTTGCCCACGCAAATCCTGCCTGATTGCCGATGATTCGACTACATCCGACATGGATATTACCCACCTCAATACCAAAACCTGTTAACCGATGAAATTCTACTTGAAAACTCGTCCGCCGGGGTTTGGCAAATATACTTTACAGGCCGACCGGCGGCGCGGCTGGGATGCGGACGGTTGGTGGTTGTCATCCGTACCGCCGTACGCCATACCTATAGGAGAAACAGGTATCGATTGCCCACCTAAGCCGGTTCGCACCATCGTAACTCAGCTAAGTGGAGGCGATTAAGATGAATCGGAAACACCGGATTATCCATAGGTCTCGGAAACGCCCATATTCGTCGGCAGGTCGCCCGGCGATCTGCACGGCGACTCTGCTGGTAGCATCTTTTGCGCTCACCGCTACCACCCCGGCACACGCGACCGAACCTTTGTGCAACCGCATAGCGGCGATGATTCATTTTCGCCGTGGGAAAATGGATTACCTGCCCGCGTACGCAAAGGTGGTCGCTTTGTTTCGCCGCCGACCGGGGATATGGTGGTTTCCAATGGGGAAGATCCTTTGGCATCATCCTAAAAGAATCAGTGCCCTGGTCTATGCCATTGATCATGCATCGCACGTGGCGGCTTTGAGGAATCAATTTCTGAAGAATGCAAGCCTGCGCACCGGGTTCTGGCTGCCGGCGACGCATCATTGGAATTACGGCAGTGCCAGCTTGGCGATTGGGATCAGCGGCTATCTGAACCTTAGAAGCGGCGAATTCTATCTGGCAGGACATAAACGTCGAGGCGCCCGCTACAGTCTTGCGGCGATGCTTCTTTCGGCTCAGGCGGCGCCGGCGATCGGACGTGTCGCCCTGTATCTCGTGGATATGCAATTATTAAACAATCCTGTCGTCATGCACAAGGTGGTCAAGCTGCCCCCATATTCCGGAGTTCCCTCGACAATCAAGGGATGCTACGAGTACGGCGCGGTCTCCCTGGCGTTTTATATTAACCGGGCGCCGTGGCGGGCGAAGTTCCTCAAGCTGTATCACACGCACCAACAGGATCGCTTACGCGCCATGGCTTTTTACCAACCGCTGGATAAACTCTGCCACCGGGCTGCTACGGACCACGGACGGCTTACGGTGAGGCAGAAATCGCGGATGCGGGCGCTGATTGAAAAGGGACTGCACAGCGCCATCGACGTCCGTGAGGTATTTGGAGTTATCAGCAACGCACAATTTCTGCAGCAGCGGGCGGCACAGCAACATCAGCCGTGGATCGCGAGCGCAATTCGCGGTGATCTGGCCCTCGGCCTCGCCGCCGTACTGAAGGAAAAGCGATTCTCGCCCATCGAAAAGCATGCCATTGGCAAATTACTCTTTGAACTGGCGCACGAGTCTTGAACCCGGACGATACGGCTGAAAGCTGATCGGTTAAAATTCGAGTATGACGCAGCCGCCGAGTCCGGAGATCACCGTTCTGATGCCCGCATACAACGCGCAGCAATACCTGCGGCCGGCGGTGGAATCCATCCTGAATCAGACCTTTTCCGATTTCGAATTTCTTATCATTGACGACGGTTCAACTGATGACACCGCCCGGATCATTGCGAGTTATGCCGATCCGCGGATACGGTTCTATCAGCAGGCCAATGAGGGACTTTCGCGCACGCTGAACCGAGGCATCAGTCTGGCACACGGAACATATATCGCACGGCAGGATGCTGACGATGTGTCGATGCCGCAGCGGTTTACCGCCCAGATTGAATTTATGAAGCGCCATGCGGATATTGCCATGGTCGGCACTGCGGCGGAGATATGGGTGGAGGACCGGCCCGGCGGACGCTACCACCACCATCCATGCGACCCGGCACAACTGGCGTTTGCGATGCTCTTTGACAATTATTTTGTACACAGTTCCGTCATGATTCGCCGGGCGGTGCTGGACGATATTGGCGGCTATTCGGCTGAAAAATCTCGCCAACCCGAGGATTTTGAATTATGGTCGCGGATATCACGAAAATACCCGGTTGCCAATCTTCCCGAAGTGCTGCAAATCTACCGCGAGCGAGGCGGGAGCATCTGCCGCACCGACAATTTTCAGGCCAGCTGCACCCGCATCGCCGCCGAAAATATCGCACTCGCACTGGGTCTTCAGGAACCGGCGCCCATTCATCTGACGCTGGCAAGCTACATGCGAGGTCAGCGACCACAGGATCGAGCCATTCCGCTCAATGAGCTTAAAACACTTCTGACCGAAGCTGCCCATGCCATTTCCCGGCGCTTTGCTCCATCCGCGACTGAGGTCGGCACGGCGCTGGCACAGCGGATGGAGATACTGGAGCACCAATACAGGCGTTTTCATCCGAGCTATCGACTCGCGGCGTTTCTACGTCGTCGGATCAGCGGCGCCGTGGGATGGCTTGGCAGGTGAAAGGTTTTGTCATATCTCGCCCAGATGGTTCGTTGCGGCCGCGGCCCTGATACGATCCACCGCTCATCACCTTTGAAGGCGATGTTTGATACGGGAGGAGAGCTTGGGTACCGGCTCCGGCAGCGGTCCGAAGAAGCGTTCCCAGTGATGCCGAAGATTTTCACAGTGCCGCGCCAGCGCTCCGTCCAATGCGCCCGGAGTAAGCCTGAATCGCTTTTCCAATCGGTGTGCGAGCCTTTCGAGCAGCCGTTGCAAGGTTTCGTATTTTACCGGCGGGGTCCCCGGATTCTGTCCCCGCAACAGCGCAGCCAAGGTTCGGTGTGCCGGCCTGATCCACCAGCTTCCAGCCGCTCGGGCGATATTTTCACTGGCGAGCCGGACACCATTGGCATCAAAATTTTCGGTGCGGCAGATGCTGCCCGGACGTACACGGTAGGCTGCCAGAACATCCGGCAGATTCGCCACGGCATGGCGCCGACCGATGCGAGACCATAACTCAAAGTCCTCATGTCGGCGCGACTGATCAAGCGTAAAACCACCCACCCGCGAGATGATCGTGCTGCGCACCATCACGGTGCTGTTGACGAGATAGTTTTCAAAGAGCATGTCGAACGCAAGTTGAGCCGGGTCGCAGTCATGCCGCAAATATCGCCCAGTCGGCGTCGAATCTTCCCATATCTCAGCCGCCGCACCGACCAACGCCACCTCAGGGTGATCCTGCAGGAAAGTGAGTTGCTTTTCCAAACGTTGAGGCAGAGCGAGATCATCGGCATCCAGAAAGGCAAAATAGGTTCCCTGAGCCGAATCCATTGCCCGGTTTCGGGCCGCGGCGACCCCGGCATTGCCTTGGCGGATCAGATCAATGCGCGGATCATCGATCGATTGAACTTTTTCCGCCGTGTCGTCGGTTGATCCGTCATCCACCACGATCATTTCAAAAAACGGGTACGTCTGATCCAATACCGATTCAATGGTATCGGCAATATACGCTCCCGCGTTGTGTGCCGGCGTAATGATGCTTACCAGTGGATTTAGATTATCCGCCATTGCCTCGATACCACCGCTCATCCACACCACACAGGCGACCCGCAACGCCACCCGCGAAATCCCTCAGCAACCCGCCATTTAATCCGCTTCCAGAGTCCGCCACTGCGGCGGAAGCAGATCGACGGTGTTGGAGCTTGCACCGGAGAACCAACGATTCGGTGCCACGACTATTTTAGCACGGTCGGGATTCAGCCACGCCCCCCACCAGGAAAAACTGCTGTTGGCCAAAATGTGGTGCCTGCAGGCAGACATCAACCGCAA
>JAJZNY010000439.1:0-430 GCA_021852245.1 Planctomycetota bacterium
GATAGGTCTCACGGCCGACCGGATGTTCATCAACATTGACCGGTACGGTAACACATCAGCCGCGTCGGTGGCCATTGCACTCGATGAGGCGATCCGAGCCGGGCGATGCGGCCGGGGAGATTGGATTGTCATTATTGGGATCGGCGGCGGGTTGACGTGGGCAACCGTCACCGTGAAACTCTAACCTAGTGGCCATTGCGGCAGGGGAGCATCGACTTTGAAGCGATTTGCATTGTTATGTCCCGGGCAGGGTGCTCAGCATGTTGGCATGGGGGCCGATTTTTACGAGCAATTTCCCGTTGCAGCGCAGGTTTATGATGCCGCCGATGATATTCTCAAGCTGAAGATCTCTCAGATTTGTTTCAAAGGTCCGGAGGCCACGCTGCAGGCCACGGATAACGCACAGGTGGCGATCTTCGTCACCAGCGTG
>JAJZNY010000439.1:440-7014 GCA_021852245.1 Planctomycetota bacterium
CGCTGGGAGAATATACGGCCCTTCATCTGGCCGCGGCCGTTGATTTTGAGTCGGCCGTAAAACTCGTTCGCGCACGGGGGCGGCTCATGCAGGAAGCCGCCGAAAAGAATCCCAGCACCATGCTTGCACTTGTGGGCGCCGATGAAGCGGTTGCCGGACAGATATGCGAACGGGCACGAAACATCGGCGTTATCGTTCCGGCCAACATCAATGCGCCGGGCCAGATTGTTCTCTCCGGCAGTATAGACGCCTGCGCCAAGGCCGCGGAGATTGCGACGGAGTTGGGTGTGCGGAGTGTGCCGCTGAGTGTGGCAGGCGCATTCCATTCGCCGTTGATGCAGAGTGCCGCCGACGCCATGAGCGTGGTACTCGAGCCGGTAGAATTTCAACCGCCCACCGCGCCGGTGCTCAGCAATGTGACCGCCGCTCCGCATGGCACCCCCTCGCTGGAGATCAAGCTGCAATTGATCCAACAGATCGTCGCACCCGTTCAATGGCAGCGGTGTATGGAAAGCCTGCAGCGTGACGGATTTGAAGAATTTTTGGAGATCGGACCCGGTCGGACGCTTTCCGGTCTGATGCGAAAAATCAACCGTAAGGCCCGTGTGGTGAACGTTTCAACGATTGCGGACATTGAATCGCTCTCGTAAGTGAGTCCCGAACAGAGGTATTGTCATGTCCACAACACAGAATAAGCGAGTTGCTTTTGTCACCGGTGGTTCCCGCGGTATTGGGGAGGCGATTGTGCAGCGGCTCGCAGCCGATTCGATGCACGTGGTCGCCGTGGCACGCAATGGGGAAAAGCTTGCCGGTCTCGTGGCCGGGCTTACGGCCGCCGGGCATTCAGTCGAGGCCCTGGCCCTTGATGTCGGTGACGGCGTCGCACTGGCGGCGGGTGTGGAGCAGATCATTGAAACGCACGGGCGGCTTGATGTGCTGGTGAATAACGCGGGCATCACACGCGACGGCCTGTTTATGCGAATGGAAGATAAAGATTTTGATGATGTCATCAACATCAATCTGCGCGCGGCGTTTGTTGCCTGCCGGGCGGCGGCCCGATCGATGATTCGCGCCAAATGGGGGCGCATCATCAACATCGCGTCGGTTTCGGGCATCATCGGAAATGCGGGCCAGGTGAATTATTCGGCTTCCAAAGCCGGACTCATCGGCATGACCAAATCCATCGCCCGTGAATTGGCGGGCAAGCAGGTGACTGCCAACTGTGTGGCCCCCGGTTTCACCACAACGGATATGACCGATGTCCTGCCCCCGCAGATCAAGGAAAAGGTGCAGGAGATGATCCCGCTGCGCCGGTTCGGAACGCCGGCTGAAGTGGCCCATGTGGTAAGCTTTCTGGCCGGAGATTCAGCAGGATACATCACCGGGCAGGTGATAGCGGTGGACGGCGGGATGTCGATGTAGGCGGCTGGCCGGTGCGTGACCGGATGGTTGAAGTGTTATGTTGATAAATTTGGTGAGTCAGGCTAACTTAAAGGACCCGGCGATTGTAGAAGTGAACGTCCGGTTCCTGTGTATGCCAGAGTTTTTATTGGAGGCCGTTTGATATGGCTGATATGGATCAGATTGAACAGAAGGTGATCGACATCGTGGCGGAGCAAATGGGGGTCGATAAAGCCGAAATTACCCGCGAAACCAACTTTGTCAACGACCTCAATGCCGACAGCCTCGACACCGTCGAGCTGGTCATGGAGTTTGAAGACGAGTTTGAAACCTCCATCCCCGATGAAGAGGCGGAAAAAATCCAAACCGTCGGTCAGGCGATCGATTACATCAAAGCCGTTGCCGCCAAGCAGACGCCGGAAGCGGAATCCTGAGCGATTCGGCCCTGATCTATCGCATTGCAGGTATTTGTGGGCCCGCCTCCGCCATCCCCATGGTTTGTGAGCGGGCTTACATCTTCTTTGGAGATTCTTCCCGCCTATGACCAAACGTCGAGTCGTCATTACTGGCCTGGGGGTTGTCACACCTTTGGGCGATATCCTTGATACTTTCTGGGCCCGATTGCTCGACGGCAAGTGTGGAATACGCACATTAACTCGATTTGATGTCAGCAGTTACCCCGTCCGTATCGGGGGTGAAATTACCCCGGACGATTTCCATTACGAAGATATCATCGGGCACAAAGAGGCCAAGCGGCTTGATCGTTTTGCCCTCTACGGCATGGCCGCTGGTATTCGCAGCGTGTTGGATTCCGGTATCGATTTTTCAACCGTTGATCGCGATCGCTGCGGGGTGATTGTCGGATCCGGTATCGGCGGCATCGAGGAAATGGAACAGCAGTACGACAAAATGCTGGCCAAGGGGGTGGGGCGTGTTTCGCCGTTTACGGTCCCCCGGCTCATGGTAAATGCCGCAGCCGGTAATTTGTCTATCCAGTTCGGCTTAAGCGGACCGGTCTCCGCCACCGCAACGGCCTGTGCAACCTCGGGCAATGCCATCGCTGACGCCTTTCATTCCATTACCTTCGGCGAGGCGGATGTCATGCTGGCGGGCGGCGCTGAAGCCGCCATGACAAAATTGGGGATGGCGGCATTTTGTGCTCTCCGGGCCCTTTCAACGCGCAACGACGCTCCAGAAAAAGCATCCCGGCCGTTTTCCAAAGATCGTGACGGTTTTGTCATGTCCGAAGGAGCCGGCGTCGTGGTGCTGGAAGAGTACGAACTGGCCAAAAAGCGCGGAGCTCGCATTTATGGTGAGGTTCTCGCCTGCGGCGCCACGGGTGATGCGTGCCATATCACCGCTCCGGATGAAAATGGCACCGGTGCCGCTAAAGCCATGAATAAAGCCCTGGCCGAGGCTCGGATCAACCCCGATCAAGTGCACTACATCAACGCCCATGGTACCAGTACTGAACTGGGCGATCTGGCTGAAACCCGCGCCGTGCATAAAACCTTCGGCTCGGCAGCCAAAAAAGTTCCCGTCAGCTCTACCAAGGGCGCCTTGGGACACAGCCTCGGCGCTTCCGGTGGAATCGAACTGGCCATCACGTGTCTGGCCATGCATCGCGGCGTGCTGCCGCCTACCATCAATTATGACGAGCCTGATCCTCTCTGCGATTTGGATTATGTCCCCAATCACGCCCGTGAGGCGAAGGTTCAATATGCCATGAGCAACAGCTTCGGATTCGGCGGGCATAATACATCCATACTCATTGGTAAGGTCTAGCGTGGGCGATTTGCAGAGGTAAAAAGCGGGCTCCTGCGTCGTGAGTTTGGAATTTCGCCACGGATGGCCCGTCCAAGTCAAACCTGACATCCGAAGCGGGCGTCTGATTGCAGTTGGCGATGTCAATGTTCTGGACTTTGCACCATGACTCTGCTCGATGAAATACTTGCGTTTAACGCTTCCTTCGTCCGGGATCGGCAATATGAACCTTTCAAGACCGACACCCTCCCCAATAAAAAACTGCTGATACTCACCTGTATGGATTCCAGACTGGTGGAACTGCTTCCGCATGCGATGAATGTTCGCAACGGTGATGTCAAAATCCTGAAAAATGCCGGCGCACTGGTCACCCATCCCTTTGGTTCCGTAATGCGCAGCATCATCGTGGGCGTCTATAAGCTCAACGTGCAGGAAATCGCCGTCATCGGCCATCATGACTGCGGCATGACGGGGCTTAATTCCACTGAAATATTGGATAAAGCTGTAACGCATGGCATTCCCGAGAACACACTCTCCACGCTGAAAAACGCCGGTATTGATTTTGAAAATTGGCTGCGCGGCTTTGACCGGGCCGAGGACGGCGTCCGGCAAAGTGTCGAAATGATCCGCCGCCATCCGCTGCTACCTCCACACCTGCCGGTACACGGTTTAATTATTTCCCCAGCCACTGGGAAACTGGACCTGATCATCTCGGGCTATGAGGCCGTCGAGAAGTAATGCATGGCCCGCCTGGGTGCCGGTAGCCGACGGCCACCATCCGCGCCCTTGCGGCGTATGGCCTCGAATCCCCTGGCGTCGCGAACCGCCATGTTCTCCAGTTCACTTGGCCAACGATCACCTTTCCGCCCGCTTGCCGGCCCACCAGAACCCACCCATTGCCAAAATGGCAGTCGCAGGGGTGTCCACAAAAGTGGCGTTATTTGCAAAATAATGCGGTTTTTGTGGCCGTGGACACACATGGACACCGATTTCCCTATGACGCTATATGAGACCAAATTCATGCGCTCATACGGAAACCAGTGTCCACCGGTGTCCAGTGTGTCCAAAGACTACCCCTATTCGCGGCGGAATCCGGCTTAAGCTCAGCGCCATTCCACCCTTGTACGCCACCGTCAGCGGCGGGTGTTCATGTTGCGCTAAGAATTGGTAAAGGCAAAAATTTTTCAACTTTTCGCTTGCGTTTTTTTTTTGAGTAGTATACTCCCCCAATAGTGACGGTTCAGCATGTTCTGGGGGCCGTCATAGGGTGTGTTTGACAGTTCGGACTCTCTGCCGCGTTGGCGTGCTCGTCGCTTACTCATGGCTTGGCCATTTGCATTGATGCCATGGGCGACCGATACAACGCGGTAGCAGATCCCGGCATTCACAATGACGGGTTCATAATTTAAAAGGTAAAAATGCGAACGTATTTAATTGCGGTCCTCATCGGCACGACACCGCTGGCGGTGGCGCCGGCACGGGCGTTGGCGCAAACCTCGCGTAATTCAGTCGCACCCGTACGCGTTCTTGTGCGGCAGCTCATCGCTAATTACGCGCTGGTGCACGCTATCGAATTCCGAGCCGTGACAACCATGAATAATCTCCCCATCACTGGGCAGGGGAAGAAAGCACCGGGAAATATTCCAACTTGGCAGAAATCGGTCTACAAGTTCTTCGCCAATGGAGACAAATGTCGTATCACATTCCAGTTCAGGACTGCACTTCACAACGGTGCGGCACTCGATTGCACATGCCTGTTTGACGGGCGGCAATTTGAAATTTACTCACCCTCTGATGACGCCTCGCCGGTGATCTACAAGCGGCCACCCGCAGAGGCGACCAAGATCATCGGGCCCAATCCTATTCTGCGCCCGCTCATGTTTTTGGAAACAGTCTCGTCAAAATCGACATCAGCTGCGCCGGTTAGTTGGCGTTCGCTTCATGATCACCCGCAGCACATCATGCAATCCTTTTTGGCCCGATTCCGGGACGGCGGCGTTTATCATCATCCGACCCACCATCGCGGAGCGCTGCTGATCGTCAGCGCCGGAAGCCTCGGCCTCATGCACCCCAATCTGCTTTATCGTGTTAGATTTTCACGGCGAACGGGTTATGTCGTGAAGCGCATTACGCTCTGCGAGTCGCACCGGGCCTTGTTGACCTACACCTTTACCTACAGGCGGTTTGATGTAAAGGGAAAGACCATTCTCCTTCCCGTCCGAATCATCGGCAACTCGGTGGGGCTGCGGAAGGAGATTGCCACCGCCACTACGGTACTGGCACATCTTCACGTGAATCAACCCATAAAGGCTGATGAATTCACCATAAAACCGATCTCCAATATTCCTCCAATGGCGACCGACAGCCCGGCGCAAATACAGCGCCGGCTGGAATTGCGGCAAGGTAACTCGGACTACCTGCCTGCCTACGGTGCCCTTACCCGGCTGCTATTCGGTCCGCACGGCCTGTGCCTCGGCGCGAACGGCAAAATGAAGAAAGCCTCCACCGTGAAACACCTCTTGCACAATCCGCGGGTCATCAAATATCTTCGCTCCATAGAGTCGAAGATCGTACGAGGTACAGGGGCGGATCTGCTGTTTGGTGAATTACTGCGCACGCTCACACTGACTGGCCGCGCTGCCGTTCCAGCCCTGAGTGGTTCCGTCCGTGACGGTTTGAATGATCGCATGATCATCGTAGAGCTCATGTTTCTGCGGTCGCAAATGGAATGGAAACGCAGCAGGGAAAGTGGCGGTTCACTTCCACGCCATGCTGCAGCTCGCCATGATCCGACAATATCTCAAATTGCTGTTTTCAGACAGAGCCTAATGGTCAATCCGGAAGGTCAATTTCGCAGGCGGTCGTGGGGGGGAGATTTGGGCTATCACCTCTGAGCGTCACAGCACGTCATCCGCATGGGTGTATAGTCGGCCGTGCGGAATAATCTTTTCCTGCACACATCTGCCGCAGACATAAAATCGCTTTGCCGTAGGTTCAATGCGGTCGGAATCATCCCCCTCGACATGTTGGTAACAGGCCACGCCGTCCCTGCCACATAGTGCACAGGCCGTGGGAGAACCTCCATCGGTGCGCAGGAGTCGCTCGGATAACCGTGGATATTCCTCGTACTTGCCGATACTCTCAGTCTGCTGCACGCTGAAGCTCAGGTGTTTCTCTTTCAGCCATTCTGCGATGGCAGGCAATTCATCATCATCGCAGAACATCCGCCAACCACGCCGGTTGAAGAATCCCATCGCTTCGATCTGCTCCTGCTCGATCGACGTCGGCCAGGTTTTCAGCTTGATCATTAACCGCTCTGACATGGCGTGCATCCTAGTGCTTCGGGTTGAGGATTGGCAAGCGTATTGCCGGAAAGGCGCCGGGGCCGACGGGGGCTGATGCCGCCCGT
>JAJZNY010000330.1 GCA_021852245.1 Planctomycetota bacterium
GGGTGCATCTTCAGGCCGTGCTGCTTCATCCGGCCACGATCGCGGGGGTGGCACCGCCGAAACCGGTTGCGGCGTCTCCATCCAATCCGCTTTATACCGCGTCCATTCTGCCCAGGGGGAAAAAGGCTTGGGGCCAGTTTAACCTGATCATTCTGGGCGATATTCCCCCAAGTTCACTTTCGGCGGCAGATCAGCAGGCACTTGCTTATGCGGTTGAAACTCAAGGCAGCGCGCTGGTGCTCATTGCGGGTCAGAACTATATGCCGGGTTCATGGAAGGGAACGGCTCTGGCCAAACTCATTCCCGTGAAATTAACACCTGTCTGGGCGCCAAGCGTCATGCGCGAACAGGAGCGATCGGGGTTTGCCCCCCTGCTGACGCCGGAAGGGGTCGAGTCGGACCTTTCTGATTTGGGAATGGATCGGAGTCGCAACAATCGCCTCTGGCAAGATATGCCGCGCTGGTATTGGCACAGCACCTTTACCGATGCCCGACCCGATGCGCGGGTATTGTGGATGATCGGCCGTCCAGGCGGACTGAGCTCAAATTCAGGCGAGGGGGATCACCAAAGGGCCCTTCTGGCCACCATGAGCGCCGGCGCGGGGCGCGTGCTGTATCTCGCCAGTGATCAAACATGGCGAATGCGGTCGGATGACGGCCATAACCTTGAAAACGCTTTTCTTGCCCAATTGGTGCGATGGGCGGTTGGTACCCAACTTCCGGTAGGAGGCAAGTGGGTACGGTTTGGCACCAATCGAACGCACTATCGTTTTGGGCAAACTGTGCATGTTCGCGCACGCGTTCTGCATACCAATCTGCTTCCGGACGCTCACCTTCGTTTCCAGGTTCAAGCCCGTCTGATCCACAGCCGTCGTAATCCCGAAGAGGTCGGTACCATGCAATCGGCTTCCATGATCGCAACACCTGGTTCGCCGGGGTTTTACAGCGGGGTGCTGACCGGCCTGGAACCGGGCAGCTATTCAGTCACGCTGAAAGGGGATCACGTTGGCGAAAAACTGGCGGATGACCCTACTGCGGTCAATCGCAACGAGATTATCCGTATTCGGGCTCGTAAAAATCTGGAAATGTTTGATCCGTCGGCCGATCCGCGGGCACTGGAGCAATTGGCCGCAGCCGGCGGCGGGGTCATGGTAACGGGACCTGCCTATTCGATATTGGCCGCAGCCATGCCACCGCAAAAACATACGCTTCGCAGCGTTAATACCATTGGACTGCTGACGAACGCCCGGAGCACGGGAACGGCAGCGCTTCAATGGTTGTTTATGATCTTTTTTGCGTTATTGGCGGCGGCGGAATGGATCATAAGAAAAGCCAAAGGTTTGATATGATAGTGGTATGGGAAAGCATGGGCGGGGACCCCTATGGCTGGCTGCCGTCGGGCATATTCCGGCGGTTACCGAAGAAGTAACTGAGCCCGCCACGTTCGTGCATCCGGCAGAGAACTGAGTCATGAGCATCACGTCCCTACCTCCTGATGAACTCTCGGCCCCGCTTCTGGCGGTTGCGGCGAGACAGAGGCGTTTTCGCATTGCACAGGCGCTGATCCGCTCGCTGGGGTATTGCGCACTGATTGCCCTTGTCGCAGTGCTTATACTGGGAAGCTTTCCGCATCTTGCGACGCCTGTTCGATGGGGTATTGCGGTCATGGCGTGGGCAACGATGTCGTGGACACTCTGGCGATTATTGCGAGGTTCCTTTGCCCCCGTCAATCTTCGGACCGCTGCCGGGGTGGTTGAAACAGCCGGAACCCATCACGAAATCCTGCTCAGTGCGGTGGAATTTTCATCGGATGCCCATACAAAGCAGATCGCATCCGGGGAGCTTGTCGACCGAGTCATCAACCGGGCCGGTGAGATTGCGTCTGAAATTGACGCCCGACGGATCATCACGACGCAGATGCTCTTAAAGGCGGCCGTGATCTGCGCTCCGGCATTGCTCGTGTGGATATTACTTTGGCCGCTGATGCCCAACACCCTCGCCCTGGGCGTGCGCCGAACGATCATGCCATGGTCAAAAGAGATGCCGCTTTCGGCGATGAATCTGACGGTATCGCCGGGAAATCTCAGCATAGGTCAGGGTGGCAACGTGGTGATTACCGCACGGGATCATTCTAAAATTGCGCCTGCGAAGCGATTGCACCTGGAATTGGCGATGCGGTATGCCGATGGTCGCAGTTCCGTCAGCAGCATGACCCCGACCGGTCCGCGTTCCTATCGGCGCACCTTGGAGGCCGTACAGACATCGTTTCAGTACCGCATCATATCCCGTCGCGGGGAATCGCGCTGGTACCACGTGCATGTGATTGCGCGACCGGCGATCAGCCATCTTACCATCGTCTACCATTATCCATCGTACACCCATTTGCCGCCCCACCGTGTGACGGGCGTGGATGGGACTATTACCGGCATCCGGGGTACTGAAGTGTCGCTGACGGTCAACACCACGCAGAAACTCGCCCCGCAGAGTGCCCTGCACTTTGCCGCATCGTCCGCGGGCCCGGCGACGCTGGCGGCACTGAATCATGTTGCCGGCACGTCCTACCGGGCCGTCTTCACATTGTTAGCCAACACACACTACCGTATTAAATTAATCAATGCGCAGCGCGTCGCGAATACCGATGACCGGGTCTGGCCGATTATCGTCCACAGGGATCCTTCGCCCGTGGTGCATGTCACGAGCCCGCGTGATGTGGTGCGGGCTCGCCCGGATGACGTGATTCCCATTCGTTACCGGGCAACAGATCCGTACGGGATTACGTCACTGCGTGTACGGATAAAAGTTGGGGCCCTGCCTTCGGCTTCCTACCCGATTTTTCTGGGAATGGCGGGTGGGCGTAAATATTCAGGCACGTGGAAATTACACATTGCAGATCAGCTTCTGGCCGCGAACGAACCCCATGCCCGAGTCATCATGTATCGCCTGGTGGTGGAGGACAACTGCCTTCCGGCGCACCAGACCGGCCTGAGTGGCGAGCATGAAATTATCATTGATCCATCTCTCGACATGAGCTATCAGGCCAGGCGCGACGCGTTGCTTTACCATCGCTTTTCAGCGGTATTGAAAAAGAGCCTACGACAATTGCAGACCGCCAAGCAGCAGGTCACGCAGTTACAGCAGGTTCCGGCAGATCAACACTTTAACTCGGTCGCCATGCGAAAGGCGAATCATTCGCAGAATCTCATCGGGCAGAGCGCCCATGAGTTGGAATCGGCCGCCGCGCGGATGCACCATGGGGTTTACCGGCAGGTTGCGGCGGCGATTCGATCGGTGACCGAAAAATCACTCCACTCGGCGGCTAGGAATCTCGGACTGGCGACCTTCGATAATCCAAAATTGACGCAGACCCGATCGGCCCAGCTTGCCAAAGCTCAACAAGGATTGCAGACCGCGCTGAATCAACTGCAAGCCGCCGCACGAAACATGCAAAGGCAGGCAGGCACGCAGGTGATCGCCGACAACGTCAGGGCCCTTGCAAGGAAGCAGGCGTCGGTATCCAAGGAACTGAGTATCAACCCCACCGATGCCGGGGCGCTGGCCCAGCAGCGCCAAATAGAAAATCAGATACAACATCTGGTCACGGCGCACCCGATTTTACAGCGTCCGGTGCAGGAAATGGCCGCCCCGCAAATCAAGGCCCTTGAGGCGGAACTGCGAAATATCAAGGCGGCTCAACAGGGCATTCGCCGGGTGATTAACGCTAAACTTCATCGCCAGCAGGCCCATCAGGAGGCCGGAAGGCTTGCTGCGGAGCAGTTGCATCTGAATCAGGCCATTGATCAATTCATATCCGCCAAGCCGCACGCATCCGCATTGCGCAACGCCCCACCGATTTCGCATACGGCCATGCAGACTGCAGTGCAGGCGCTCGAGCATCATCGCGCATCGGCCGCTCATACAGCGCAGAAGCAGATCATCGCTCAGTTACAGCGGACGGCCAATCGACTGGAACAGGAGGCCGCTCACAGCCAGTTGACGGCTGAAAAGCAGAAGCAGGCGGCAGCGAACCAAAGCCGCGCGGAACAACTTGCCCGGGCCGCTCAACAAGCGCAGGCCAATACTCCGGCCGGTAAAGCGATCATGGAGAATCTAGCGAAACAGATTGCCGCGGAGGCGCGAAAACAGGCGGCCGATGACAGCAATCACGCCAGTCGGCAGTTGAATCAGCAGGCCAAGTCGCAGGCGCAAACCGCCATCCGCGCAGCGACCGGCAATAACTTCTCGGCCATGCAGCAGGCCCTTCAGGCAGCCGGCGAAGATTTATCCCGAAGCGCGCAGCTTGAGGCGCAGGCCGCCAACCAAACGCCCGGACCGCAGCAACTTACTGCCGATGCGAAAATGCTCAACTCTTTCGCGGCACGAGAGCGAACTATCGCCCAGCAGACCGCTGCCGTTGCCCTGCAACTCAAGGCGGCCCGACAAGACACCGCCGAAAGCATCAGGCAATCATCCAAGATTGCCTCGGCAATAGGCAGTGCATCGACGCAGGCGAAAAAACTGGAGCGGGAGACGGCGCTGGGATCGCCGCAATTGGCGGCCGCGGTGGCACAGGCCCGAGAGCAGATGCTTCAAGCCGAGAAGGATCAGCACTTCACGAACCAAACACTCAAGCAGCGGAATCACGCCGAAGCGTCGATCCGACAGCAAGCCGCATTGGCCCACATCAATTCGGCCCTCGCGGATATTCAGCAAGGGATGCGTGGCAGCGGACACATCGCCGACGAAGATCACAATGATCATATTCCGGGTGAGATGAACCCGAATCAGATGCAGGCTCAGGCGGGTTCGCACGGACCGGGGGGCAATACGTCCAATCAGCATTCGCCCTTGCCAACAGGTCTGAGCGAATATCAACGCTTGATGCAGGCAGCGTCGCAGTTACAGCGGGCGTTGGCTGAAGGGCATGCAGCCAGTCAGGGCAATTCCGATCAGGCGCAGGCAGCCGCTGGCGCACTCTCGCAGGCAGAACAGGCTCTGGCTTTTGCCGGTAGCGGCGGACAGAGCGACCAAGCTGGGCAAGGCGGCCAAGCTGGGCAGCCCGGCCAAGCGATGGGAGCCGGAAATCAGGCAGGGAATGGTGGTCCGGCGATGGCGTCGGGCCAGGGGGCGGCCGGTGCCGAAAGCGGAAGTCAGGCGGGTGGCCTTTCTGATCAGGGAGCAGGTACGGGTATCGGGGCCGATCATGCGACCGGTCAGATACCCAAGTCGGTCGCGGCCTTGGGTATAAGCCCTGCCCAATGGGTTCGACTGGGGGCCCTGCGGCAGAAGCAATTATTGAATACCGCCCGGCAGGCTATCCCGCCGGGATATCGACAGATGGTGCGTGATTATTATGTGAAGATATCGCGCCTGAATCGTGAGCATTGAAAGGATCGGAGAAACCACCGGTGAACCTTCGCCATTTCTTTAACCGCTTCTCACGGCAACGATTTATCCCGCCGATTGCGATTGCGGTTTTGCTTCTGACGGCAATATGGCCGCAGGCGGCGGCGGCGCGTCCGATTCCGGCATATGTGAAAGCATCCGTTGCCCGGGGACTGCGCTGGTTGGCCCATCATCAGCTTTCAGACGGCAGTTTTGCCTGCGCCAGCCAGGCCAAGCCGGCGGATGCGGGATTGGCGGCGATGGCCTTCATGGCCCGCGGCTACACAGCCAACCATGGCCCTTATCACCGCGTCATTGACGCCGCGATCCGATATATACTCTCATGCCAGAATTCCAACGGCTATATCACCTCCCCCGGCGGCACCATGTACGATCAGGGCATCTGCACCGTTGCGCTCACCGAAGTGTACGGCATGGAGGGCCCCTCGATGCGCAAGCGTGTCGGCCGAGCAATTGCCAAGGCTGTGGCCCTGATTCTTGCGGCACAAAAGCGAACGGTCAATCAGTTTGCAGGCGGCTGGCGTTACCAGCCATGGAGCACCGACGCGGATATTTCATGCACCGGGTGGCAACTTATGGCGCTTCGCGGAGCAGCCGATTGCGGTGCGGCGGTGCCCGCTGAGGCTATTAAAAACGGCATCCATTTTGTGGTGCGCGATGCCTGCATCAATGGCGGCTTCGCTTATCAACCCGGCGGACCCCCGGGCCGCGCCCGAACCGGAACGGGTGTATTGGCTCTGGAACTCATGGGACGTCGTAACTCGCCACAGGCCATCTCCGGCGGCAACTATTTACTGGCGCATCCGATCGTCTACAACGAAAATTTTTATTTTTATGCGGTGTATTATTGTTCGCAGGCGGCCTCCCAGCTCGGTGGACGTTATTGGACCGCCATCTACCCCCCTATCCGAAAAGAATTAATTCATTATCAGCATGCGTCTGGATGCTGGAAGCCACCGGATGGAATCGAATTTCAAGGTGGAAAGCCGTACGCCACTTCGATGGCGATTTTGGCACTTTGCGTCCCGTTTCATTATCTGCCACTCTATCAGCGCTGAGAGATCGCACAAGAGATGACGGACACGAGCGATGGCCGATATCCAGTATGATTGCTGAAAGGGTTTGCGGGGTGAATCCGCAGGGAAGTTAGCGGCAGAACCTGCGGCGAGCGTTCGCAAGAGCCGCTGCCTAAGATGACGCTGAACACCCGGATAGTACTCTTGGAGAGGCTCTGTTGATGACTGATGGCCGGGCACAGTGTAAAAGGAGATTTTCGGCTTGAATGGTGATAAACGGGTGGATCTTTCCGTCCGAAGTGAGAGGGCGATCCTGGTGGGTGTGCTGCTGCCGGATTCTTCGGCCGATCCCAGCGCTCCGTTGGATGAACTGGCCAGCCTGGCGCAAACCGCGGGGGCCGTGGTCGTGGATCGGGTGATACAAAAACGCGAATCGATTGATGCGGCCACCTTCATTGGGCGTGGCAAAGTCATCGAAATTGCACGTCTGGTGAAGAAGCACAGCGCGGATGTTGTGATTTTTGATCATGATCTGTCACCGAATCAACTTCGAGACGTTGAACGGGTTTGTGACTGTAAAATTCTCGAGATCGG
>JAJZNY010000039.1 GCA_021852245.1 Planctomycetota bacterium
TGTGTCGTTATCGCCACCGCACTCTTCACCGGTGCATTCGGGCGACAGGATTTCATTGATCGCGACCATTAAACGGCCTCAACAAACAATTGATTTAATGGAATATACCCATGGAACCGCCGGGCCGCAAATTATGAAACAGCGAGTCACTGCGGTGTCGGAGCACACGTTCCCGCCGTACACGCTTTTTACCCCCTGTCCTGAGCGATCGGTTGCATGTCACGCAATGGCGTCGCGGGACGCGTGCGGCGGGGATAAGCTGAAAACCATCCCGCCGCTTTTTTTTAGGTATCAGGGGGGGGATTGCGCGGCCTGAATGTTGGCGATTCACAACATCTGACAGTAGCCCTGCCCGCGATGCCTGCGGCAACACCGACAGGCGGATCAATATCGGCCTTTGCAAAGAATCGCCGCCATTTGGTGCTCAGGGGACGGCCAGTTTCGCCTTGACTTTGAGAATCGCCGCGAGCTGCGCCCCGTCGACGACCTCCACGTCGCCGTCGACAAGGCATACGGCGTAGGCGCGGTCATAAAAAGGCCTGGAGGTCCAGAAGAGCGGCATCAAGCGCCGATGGCCGTAGCGACTGTGGCTGCGCAGGCTCTCCGGGCGGCGATACTCGAACGGAGTCCGCGAAGCACCCCCACTCGCTCCCAGGCGCCCCGGCCGCGGTACGAGGTCGGACCATCTGCAGATGTGTGCCGCGACGAGTGCGTCTAAATCCGCCGGTGGTCGGCCGCTGTTCCTGTGGGCGTAGTCTTCGATGAATCGGTAGACCCTGTTCATCTGAGCCGTGATGTGAATGCTTCGGTAAAGCTCCGGCCGCCCGATCTCCCACGCCCGCCCGGGACCGAGTAACAATCCGGAAATGACAGCGAGCAGCACCCAGACGAGGAGGGCCCATTTGATGGCCCCCTCAAGCCAGCGCTTGGCGCCACTCGGCGATTCCGGACCCCGTCGAGACTGGTAGCGGGCCCAGATTGCCAGAACGGCCAAACCCATGAGGAGGCCAATCTCAACGACGGCCCCACCCCAAGCCATCTGCAGCAGGAGAATCAGCCCCAACCACGCTGCAAGAGACGTGGACGCTATCAGCGCGGGTTTTTTCCCCACGACCCACATCCCTGCAACAGTATTCAGCACGACCATCGACGCGAAGATTATGGAGAGCGCCAGATCGGCGCCGCTCCTCGTGGAAACCATTTCCAGCACACGGCGGAAATGCCCGGCTGCAGTCACGAACGCCTCTACGGCGAGGAGCCCCAAGCACAGGGTCAAAGCCGTAATTCGCAGCGCCAAGCCCATGTGGCTTTCGCGCGTCGACGGCACACCGGAAGTTGATGAGGCGCTTTTCATTGGTCATATCCTCCCCATCGCGAGGCTGGCCGAGGCGAGGTGGCCAGCCCGCGCCAGCCACCTTATTGCGATCCGTGAATCCTCACCAGCCCAGCGTTGTTAAAATACTGGTAGATCCCAAGGTACCCGGCCCAGCCGGCATACCAACCGGCCTTGGAGACGTTGCCCGACCAAACATCCACGACCGAATCGGTGGACCCTGCGGCCCTGTACGGGGACGCCGAGCGGCAGGCGTAGATTTTCAGCTCGCCAAGGCCGGAAGTGGAGTGTACCCCGGGCAGCAGTAGGTTGCCGAATTCCGAATTGAACACGAGTGCGCCGCGATCCGTGTCGTCGGTGTGGCTGAGAATGCCTATGGCGTATGTGTCGGGCGATTTGAAAGCCCCCATTAGCCCGACGGAGTTGCCCTGGTAGCCGGGGCCGGTGTTGTGCACATCCAAGCCATCTCCCCGCCACTTCACCGCCCACGCATCGCCGACGCCATCCAAGGTGAGGCCCAGTAATGCTCCCTGCGCAAAGGCCCGGCCCCAATTGCTGGTAGCAGAAATGTTGTCAAAGATCCATGCCGTATTTGGGATCGTGAATTTCTCGTCGCACTTCAACGGCGAGGTGTCGGTGGCTGGGAGCTTAGACCCACCGACCGGCCTCAGCCACTTTTTATATTGGCTGGCGTCAAGGAGGATAAGGTTTCCGTGGTTGTCCTTGGTTGCGAGCAACGACGCGACCGTATCCCCCTTCTGGCCCGAAACCGTTGCGCGGGCCTTGCCGTCCCGCGTGATCGTCCATTTTGTCCCCTCCGCATCCACATTCCCCACCGGCGAGGAGCTGACGAACTGACACGTATTGGCCGCGTTAATAAATTGGGCCGGGTCCTGCCCCGTCCCCTGATACAGGTTATGCGCCAATGGCTGCGTGCGGCGGCTCGCCTCCGGGGTGGGCATTGATTTTTCATCGATGGCGACCATAGGAGCCCCATATTTCAATATCTATGGGGAACGATAACGCGCGGGGCAGGCGTAATCAAACGATGGACGTGGCGCCCGCCCCTCAATTTCCTGATACCCTTTCCAGCGTTACCGCCGGCAAGCCGGCGGCTATATGGCGGCGCAGTCGCCCGTCCTCTGCGTCCCCCTGCGCCCCCTGCGGTGAAAATGGTTTCTCCCACGATGGCCACCGGCGGATAAATCCACCGGCTAACATTTGCCGTGGTCGTGATGCACCTGATCTGGCGGCAGACCCGATGTGCCGGCGGTTTCCAACTTCACCCGCGTAACTTTCTCCTGCACGCTGCTGATGCTTGCAATATCGGCGGGAGCCGTATAATCCAGAGTGCGGTGCAAAGGGCCCCGCGGAAGCTGGCTTCTGAAAGGAGACCGATGATGAAAATATTTATTGATACCGGCAGTCTTGAGGAGATCAAGAAGGCCAATGATCTGGGGGTACTTGATGGCGTGACGACCAATCCCTCGCTGATCGCCAAGGAAAAGGGTGTGGATTTTCACACCCGCATCCGCGAGATATGCCAGGTGGTCAAAGGGCCGGTGAGTGCGGAAGTGGTCAGCACCGACGCGCCCGGCATGCTCAAGGAAGCGGAGGAATTGATCAAGATTGCGCCGAATGTCACCATTAAACTTCCCACCATCGCGGAAGGCGTCAAGGCGTGCAAAATTCTCTCCGAACGGGGCGTGAAGGTGAACATGACGCTGATCTTTCAGCCGCTGCAGGCCCTGCTGGTGGCCAAGGCGGGGGCGACTTTTTGCTCGCCGTTCCTCGGGCGTCTGGATGATATCGGTCAGGACGGAATGAATCTGATCCGCGAAATCCGCACGATTTACAACAACTACGGCTTCAAGACGCAGATTCTGGCGGCCAGCATCCGCAGTCCACTGCATCTGGTGCAGGCGGCGATGATTGGTTCGGATGTGGCGACCGTGCCGTACAAGGTGCTTGAAGAAGTTCTGCGTCATCCGCTCACCGATACGGGACTCAAGAAATTCCTGGAAGATTGGGAAAAATCGCATGCCTCCAAGGCGTGAACCGACGAGGCGAATATCGGGTGCCGGGCCCGGGCGGCGGGCGATGGATCACGCGGTCGGCGGAGAGCCGGCGGCGGATGGCGCACGTGAACCGGCCGGGCGAATCAAACCGATCGCCAATCCGCAGGCTCCGTGGGTGCAGCTTCGCAATCTGCAGTTCGGCGTTCAATTATTCCGCAAGATGATCGGCCGCACATCCCCGGATGCCCGCGATGGTGATCTGGTAACGGTATACGATCGGGATGCGGTGCTCTTTGGCACCGGGATGTTGAACCGTGCCTCACCTGTCGCCCTGCGGATGCTCACCTTCGGGGCGGAAAAACTGGAAGAGGATTTCATTGCGGCACGGATACGTGCGGCTTCGGAATTGCGACGCGGCCTGCGGATCATGGCGCACAGCGACGCCTACCGGCTCGTCAATGCCGAAGGAGACCGCCTGCCGGGGCTTATCGTGGACTGCTTCGGCAGCGTGGCGGTGGTGCAGATTCATTCGCTGGGGATGTTCCGGCGGCGGGACGAGATCGTGGCGGCGGTGAAGGAGGTCAGCGGGGCGGCGCGGGTGATTCTCTGCGCCGATGAGGTGCATCAGCGGGCGGAGGCGTTTGTGCTGCCGGCCCGCCGGGATGCGGCCGAAGGGGAAACGACCGTCATCCACGAAAATAACATTAAATTCCACATTGATCTGCAGCAGGGGCACAAGACCGGGTTTTTCTGTGATCAGCGGGAAAACCGCCGTCTTTTATGGCAGCAGTGTGCGGGCCGGACGGTATTGGATGTATGCTGTTACACCGGCGGGTTTGCCATCGGAGCGGCCAAGGGAGGGGCGGAAAGCGTGGTTGGCGTGGATCTGGATGAAAAGGCGATCGCCGTCGCACGCCGCAATGCTCAGCTCAACAACATCAGCACGCGCACGCTTCAATGGGTCCACGCCGACGGGTTCGCGTATCTGCGGCAGATGAAGTCCAACGGTCGGCAATATGATGTGGTGGTGCTGGATCCGCCGAAACTGATTGCCGACCGGGAGGATTTTGACGACGGTCGCAAGGCGTATTTTGATCTCAATAAACTGGGCATGTCGGTGGTGAAGCCGGGGGGGCTTCTGCTGACCTGTTCATGCAGCGGTCTGCTGAGCCAGGCGGATTTTCTGGATATGCTTCGGGGTGCGGCGCGCAGCAGCGGACGGCGGCTGCAGATATGGCGGTTATCGGGTGCGGATGGGGATCATCCGGTGATGACGGAGTTTCCGCAGGGGTGGTATCTGAAATGCGCTTGGTGCCGGGTGCTGGGAGGTGCACCGGGGGCGGCGAACGGTTCGGACCAGCCCGGCTGATGCGAGCGTAAGCACATATGGAAAATATGCTTACGATCACGAACGCGTGCAAATTTGGGGCGGCATGCAAAAAAATGAAAAGATTTTTCTTCTCATATTTGGGTATCATCTTTATAATTTGATGCGGCTGGCTGATGACCGGGCTTGGCGGCTGGCCGATTGATGTGTTGTAAAGCCCTGTTTGATTTGATGTTGCGCGCAGTCTGGCGGAAGACCGGCGCGATGACGCTATCGGCCGTAGACAAACGTAGACGGACGATGGCTCGCCACTCCGGTTGGAGCGTGCAGGTTATCGGGTGACGGAATCAGAGCCGGCGGCGTAAGCCGGATGTGCGGCATTTATCATAAATAGAGCCCCGGGGAATACGGGTCTCTCCTTATTTCGGAGGTTTGTACGCTATGGATGGTAAGATCGTCAGAGGATCGGCATTGAGTTTCAACATCGGCAGCAAAAAGCCGCGAAGCGCAGGGATGAACATTTTGGTCTATGACCACCCGCTTCATCCGGAGTTGGTTCCCGTGACGGCACGGCGAATCCGGACGATGGGTGAATTTGATGTCACGATGTGGCTCGTCGAAGGGGGCGGGCACATGGCAGGTGTTACCCACCGCCACACCATATGTGAATTGGCCTGTTTCCCGCAGAAGTCGCTGCCCGATCGCGGCCTGGTGGACCGTCTACCCTGCAAAGGGGACAAACAGTTTGATGTGGAGGCGGGGCCGGATCATCATTACTACCTGACCCTCAATGAAGAGCATCTGACCGACACTCAATTTGAGAATGCGGTCGTTGAATTGCAGCGTATTGCGGAGGAACAGGATGGCATCATCACCCAGCGCAAGACTGAACTGGGGCAGACGGATTATATCTCCGTGCTGGTGGCGGCCCTGCATCGCCGTGCGGTGCATATTGAAGGGTTCCATCTGCTGAGTGATGCTCGGGTAATGATTCGCACACAGTCGATCGTTGAACCGAATTCGCGGTAAGTGCCAAACTGCCCATGGCGCCGAGCGTGTAACCGACGCTATCAATGCATAAAGCGGCCTGTCGGTGCAATGGGCGCATCCGTCCAGCGGCAGCATAGACAAGCTTCCTGCGAACAGATCGCAGGGCTTCAAGCTGTTGGCAGCGATCTGCGGCGTCGTGTTCGTGTGGGCGGATGATATTTTTCCACACCACACACGGGTATGGCAAAGGGGTATGACAAAGAGACCGCATGCGAGAGAAACGACCATGGGCGATCGGCGTGCTGCTGAGTTTGCTGGCGGTCAACGGATGGTTGGTTCATCGTCACGGTGCATATGCACAATCGGCAGGCGGCGATCAAACGGGCGACCATCTCTTTCATGCGGGTAAACTTCCCGGCGCACGCCGCGCGTTTCCGTCGACATGGTCGACAACGCGCGTGTTTGCCGACTGTGTTGAACTTCGTGACAGCCTGCAATCCGCCGCCCAAATACGCTTCGTTGCCACACACTTCGTCGGCACGCAGAAACTGCTCGTGCCGCTGATTAAGAAACTTCGGGCTGTCAATCCCAACTTCATCGTTTTGGATTACCACCTGGGGGCATGGCAGTCGGGGAAGCACGTTCCGTACATCCTTGACGGCCTCCACTGGGGAAATGACTACAACTATGTAAACCGCCATGAGAGCTGGTTTTTGCATATTACTTATGCTGACCGTCACAACCCCAGGGATCGGCTTATGGCCAGCGACGGCAAGCTGCTGATGAACGTCACCAACCCGCATTATGTCCACTATTTGATCAAATCCCTCATTCGTCAGGTACGGGCGGGACATGATGATGGCGTTTTCCTTGACAGTTGGAGCACAGACGCTGTTAATTATTATGTTGGCCGCTATCCCCGGTGGCGGTACCCCGGACTTATCAGACCCCACAGACAGCTTGGAGGACTTACATGGGTGCAGGCATCGGAAGCCTTTATGCGCCGTGTGACGGCCGCTCTCAATAAGGCAGGCATTTATGTTCTGCCCAATCTTGGCGACCTCATCACCGATTGGGATCACACCAACTACGCCATTCCCAACGGCGGCATGCTCGAAGGCGCACCGGGTGAGTGGTCGCCATATGGGCAGGCTCAATGGATATTTTCAGCCAACAAGGCGCTGACGCTCATCAACGACGGCAAAATCATCATGTTTCAAAGTTACCTGCCGAAAGAAACCGATGATCAGGCCCGCCTCTATTGGCTCGGCACGTACCTTCTATTACGCGGCCACTACACTTATATTACCTATTTCGCCCACCTGCCCATGGA
>JAJZNY010000057.1 GCA_021852245.1 Planctomycetota bacterium
CCGGCATCAATCCATTCAATTTTCCGCCCGCTCACCGCAGTCGATGCCGCGGCACGCGAACCCCGGCTGCCATCAAACATCACCCCGCCACGCCACCCTCCCACTGTCCTTCGCCGGACGTTTACCACAAGGCCGCCCAAGCAGGTGACTGCATAGCTGAATTCAATCTGGGGGCGGCATATTTTGAAGGTAACGGGGTGGTAGCCAACGAAGCCAAGGCGATCCACTGGCTGAAACTGGCGGCTAAAGGGGGATACAAACCTGCAGTCGAGGTACTCAAGCAGGTACAAGGTGTTGGCGCGGGGGGAGCGGGGTGAGCGAAAAGCGAGGCCGTGATTCGGACAGTCTGGAAAATAGGGGCCGGCAAATTCTTTGCTAAATTGACTCTGATTGCTGCTGCTTGTAGCCTGTATGTTTGCGCCGGGCGCTGCGGCCCGGCACCTTGGAGAGATGTCCGAGTGGCTTAAGGAGCACGATTGGAAGTCGTGTGTGGGGGCAACTCCACCGTGGGTTCGAATCCCACTCTCTCCGTTCTCCGGCCGGTAAGGCGGCCCAGATTAAGGCCGCCCCCCTACCACGGCATGAATTCTACCCGCAACCGGTGGACAGCTAAAGACCGTGCGACCACGGAACTCGTGGACATTCGGCAATAGCTGCGGCATTCTCGATTCTGCTGCGGCGGGGCGACTAAAACCGATGCAGCGAAGCGCTCATTGCCAGAAAAAGAGAGAGGGAAAGACGTTGGCTTTGGCTATATACAGGCGACAATGCATCTGCGCCGGGGTCTTCCAGATCACACGCCCATCGCCATAAAGAACGTTGCAGCCACTTAAAGCATCATTGCCGTTCAAATGATTACAGAACGGAAACCATACTTGGCCGGTGGATACCGCGATATCTGAGGCGAGGATTGTGTTGCCACCGGTATCAAAGGGTTGGGTAAAGGTATTGGTCAGGGCGTTGTATGCCGGAGTACTGGGCATTAATGTAGTCGGATTCATAGGTGTAGCATCTTTGTTGGGGGGATCAGGTATGACGTTTCCACCTGATTTTTCCTCACCCTCCCGCAGACCATAGTAATAGCAATAGCCCAGATAGACCTGTAGATAATCCGGAGGTCCATTTTTTTGGCCGAGGTACCCTAGGTAATATTGTGGCGTTTTCGTGGGAGTAAAGTAATTCCCCTCGGGGCAGTAAAAAATAGCGGGGTTGGTGACCAATTTTGTCGTGTAGAGCAGGCCCAGCCCCCAAGGGGTGTAATCGAGCACACTGGGATTTTTTGGGTTGCGAAAGCCATCAAGCCCCCCGAACGGCCAATTGCCGGGGATATCGGTTTGATTTGCGCCCGGAGGTTCCTGCCCGCCGAACCTGTCGGCATAAACGAGGCAGGCTTCACCGAGCGTGCGCAGGTTCGATGCACAATCAATTCTGAGAGCCAGGTGACGCGCTTTGCCCAGAGCCGGGATTAACAACGAAATGAGTAGAGCGATGATAGTTATCACCACCAGCAATTCAACCAACGTGAAACCAGAGCCTGTAGAACTGCGTCGCCCCGAGCGGAAAAACACCGCGTAAGTAAACCTCTGCTGGCTTGACGGATGGTCACCGCGCATAAATCACTCTCGCTTCAAAAAGAGCACTTTGAACCACACCGTTCGCCTGCAGTTTCCTCCCCGCAAAGCTGGGCGGCATTGAATCATGCATCCGGGCCGTTGTACGCGCGGCAGACGCAAAAATGGCGAACCGCCCAATCGGGGGCCTTGGTCGTACCATTGATTATAGCATCCGGTCGAATCAGGGCAATCTAAAATCCGCGGAAAATCAGGCGTTGTGCCCATAAGAATGCCGGTCTCCTGTGCAAGAGCGCTATTGCGAAAGCCGATAAATCCGAATGGCCGCAGTTTGGTTTGATGCATACCCGAACCGCCCGTGTGATCTCTCGTGCACGCAGGTTCGATCGGGTGATAAGCGATGGCTGATTCCCGTATGCTGCATTAATCGCTACCAATCTTTGAATGAAGCTGAGCGAGCAAGGTTGATCAGTTTATGTGTCTTGCTTAAGTGAAGCATTCCCTGAACGACGGACATTGGCGCACGGGAACCTCATGCCATCGATAACGATCATACAACATTCACCGTGGCGGCGCGATATCTGGCACTTCAGGCAGAGGGATATTATGATTGGTCGTCAGAGAAGTAAATTTGCGGTCGGCAACCGCCCGTCAGATGAATATTTTGCTCTGCGAGGATTACGAGTTATGAAACTAAAGTATTGTATAGCATCGACTCTGCTGCTGACTCTCTCCGCCTGTTCGACGAAACAATCAACCACTGCAACGGCGGCCGTTGTATCGGCACCGACGCATCTGCAGATACAACTGCGGCATAATCCGGTTGCAGTGAACTCACACCGTCCCCGTTTCGGCTGGCAGCTTCCTTGGACGGGCTACGGAGCGCGGCAGACGGGATATCAGATCATCGTGGCATCGAGCCGGGCACTGCTGGCGAAAAATGACGGCGATCTGTGGAATTCGGGGCGGGTAACGTCGGACAAGTCGATTAATATCCGATATGCGGGAAGTCCTCTCGTCGCAAGGGAGCGGTGCTTTTGGAAGGTTCGAGTTTGGAATCAGACGGCGCAGCCGAGTGCATGGAGTCAAGTCGGACATTGGCAGGAAGCGCTGTGGGTTCCGGCCCAATGGCAGCATGCTCAATGGATCGGGTGGAAACCCCGTTGGAAGAAGGGGATTCGCCATCCTCTGCCTGCGATTTATCTGCGGGATCAATTTAATGTGGCGCACCGCGTCAAACGGGCGGTCGCCTATTTCTGTGGAATCGGTCTGGGGAGGATGTACATCAACGGGAAGCGGACCAGTGACGCGCAACTCTCACCGCCGCTGAGCTGGTATCCGAAACGTTGCTACTATGTTGCAAGAAATGTCACGCCGCTTCTGCACAAAGGGGAGAATGCCATCGGCGTGATTCTGGGGAACGGTCGGGCATACGGTCTTGGAGGACCGGCTGCTTATACCATCCACATCCCGCCCCGCATGATTCTGATGATTCATATCAGCTACGCCGACGGCACGTCCAGCGTGGTGACCAGTGGTCCTCAATGGAAGATGACGGACCGCGGACCGATTCGCATGGACAGCGAGTACAACGGTGAAACCTACAACACGGCGATGCAGATGCCGGGTTGGAACAAAGTCGGCTATCACGCAGCGGGCTGGAAGTCAGCCGAGCTTGTCCATTCGCCCGGCGGAAAACTGCTGGCGATGATGCAGTTTCCGATCAAGATCACTCAGATTCTCCATCCCATCAAGGTGGCAGAGGTTGCACCGGGTAAATGGATGTTCGATATGGGGCAGAATATGGTCGGATGGTGCCGAATCCATATTCCTAACGCCCCGGCAGGAACAAAGATTATTCTCCGTCACGGTGAAAGTCTGGTGCGTAACGGCAAATTAACCGTCAATCTCAATCCATCTGCCGGTCATGGGCAACTTCATCTCTATGTAGCCAATCTACGCAGTGCCAAACAGACCGACACCGTGATCATGGATGGTAAGGGGGGCATTACCTGGCATCCCATATTTACCTATCACGGATTCCGATTTGTAGAACTTCTGGGGTATCCCGGCAAGCCGACCCTGTCAACCCTTGAGGGGCAAGAGGTGCATGACGCCCTGCCGCGGACGGGTTCTTTTGTCTGCTCGGATAAACTGGTTGACCAGCTATTCCACAACTGCCGATGGGGTATTCAGAACAATTACCGCTCCATTCCCACCGACTGCCCGCAGCGGGATGAACGCCAAGGATGGATGGGTGATCGGGGTATGGAAACCAGAAGTGAATCGTTCGTGTTCAATACTGAACTGTTCCATGACAAGTGGCTCTGGGATATGCAGTCCGCCCAGCGTCCCAGTGGTGATATTTCGGATGTCAATCCGCCCTACTGGGCCTTTTACACTCACGATGTGACCTGGCCGAGCACTTTCATCTATCTGCCGGGAACACTGTACCTGCAATATGGCCAGATATCGCCCGTCCGAGATCATTACGGCGCCATGGCAAAATGGATTAATTTTCAACTGCGTATGGTGCACCATGGCATCACGCGGGCAGATTCCTACGGCGACTGGTGTTCGCCAGCGCGGTCACCCCTGAAGATCCATTCGAATGATCCGAACCGTGCCACGCCCAAGGTGGTACTTGCCACCGCGACTCTGTATAAAGACCTGACACTGATGGCGTGGTACGCCGGGATACTCCATCATCCCTCACAGCGTCAGCACTGGCTGGCAGAGGCGCACCGCCTGAAAGTCGGTTTTAATAAATACGCATGGAATGCCAAAGGGCATTATTACGGAAACGGCTCGGATACGGCGTGTATTCTCGCACTGGCTTCAGGCATTACACCGAAGAATCGTCAGGCCGATGTCATCCGGCGCTTCCTGTGGCGGATGAACAAACGGCAGGACGATCATGTGGGGGTCGGTGTGATCGGCATGCAGTGGATATTCAATGAAATGTCGCGCATGGGGCAATCGCAACTCGCCTGGAAAATGCTCAATAAGACCACCTATCCCGGCTGGGGATTCATGATTAAACATGGAGCTACCACCGTCTGGGAATTATGGAACGGCAATACCGCCAATCCGGCCATGAATTCGGAGGATCACGTGATGTTCATCGGCGACATGCTCACCTGGCTGTTCCAGTATGTAGGAGGCATTCAAAGCAGCATGATCCATGTCGGATTCAAACATGTCATCATGGATCCCCACATTCTCGGCAAACTTACCTGGGTGCGATGCTATCACCGCTCCCCCTACGGTAAAATTGTCAGCAACTGGAAGATCAGCAATGGCGAATTCATCTGGCATGTCCGCGTGCCGCCCAACAGCACCGCCACGGTTGAAATCCCGGCCAAAGATGCCGCTGATGTGCAACTCAACGGCGCTGCAATCAAGCCGCACGCATGGATTAAGTTTATTAAATACTCCCATGGACGGGCGATCTATCGGGTGGAATCCGGTCATTATCGGTTTACCTCCCATCTGCCGGGAAATTAACCGCTTCGGCCGCCCTTGCGCTTTGCCCGGGGAGCGGCTCGGAGTACGGATGGTATATGGTATGGGGTTGTGCGCCTGTTTCTTCGATGCGGACTGGCTTTACCAATCCGCATCACCGCTGCGGCGTTTCTTCTGCCATGCCCGGATTTTTTCCAGCGGCCAGGTGTTGAGTATATTTTCCGGCCGCGCCCAGGCCCGCCGTGCTGTCGCAATGCCGAACGGGAGTTTGTCGAAATCGCTGATCTGATGGGCATCGGTGTTGATGCACAGGGGAACCCCCGCCTCAACCGCAAGCCGGGCATGAACATCTCGAAGGTCTAAGCGCATGTCGTGCGAATTGATCTCCAGCGCGCCGCCGCTGCGGACTGCTGCCATCACCACCCTCTGCATGTCCGGTTCCATGCCGCGCCGGCCGCCGATGAGGCGCCCCGTCGGATGACCGATGACATCAACCAGCGGATGCGAGACGGCGCGGATCAGACGGGCGGTGGCGGCTTCCCCCTCCTGCGTCAACGCCGAATGCGGCGAGGCAACGACCCAATCCAGTTTGGCAAGCACCTCATCGGGATAATCCAGTGATCCGTCGGCCAGAATGTCCACCTCACTGCCCGCGAGGACTTCAATACCGCCGATCTTCGCGGCTGCGGCACGGATAGCCTCTATATGCTTCACCAGTCGGTCCACGGACAGACCACCCGCCTGAACCTGACTTTTGCTGTGATCGGTAATGGCCATATATTGATAGCCGCGTTTTTTAGCGGCGGTAATCATCGCTTCAATCGACTCGTGTCCGTCGCTGGCGGTGGTGTGCATGTGCATGTCGCCGCGGATATCGGCCCGATCAACACTGGTCCAGCTGCCGGGAATGGTCTTACCGATAAATTCCAGACGCGGGTCGGTGGGGTGGACGAACTTCCCGTTTGTGGCCTGAAACAGGGCCTCCGCCAGTTCTATCTCACCCCGATCTTCACGCATTTCCGGGCAGAGACATGCAAGCTCAAGGGCGTGGTAAATATCTTCTTCCTTTTCGCCGGCAACGCAGGATTCGCCGCGGAATAACCCCCATTCGTTGAGTTTCATGCCGCGCTCCGATGCCCGCTGTCGCAATCGCACGTTGTGTTCCTTGCTGCCGGTGAAGTATTGCAGAGCCGCACCCCAGCTTGTCGGCGGAACGATTCGGAAGTCCACCTGCAGCCCCAGCCGAGTGCGCAGCGACACTTTCGTCTCCCCCTCGGCGGTGAGATTTTCAACTTCGGGGTGCTTTTTAACCGCCTCGGCAAGCTGCAGGGCAATCGCTTCGGGGGCGGCATCGGGAGTGCAGGAGATGAGAATATCCAGATCACCCACGGTTTCCTTTCCGCGCCGCAGGCTGCCGCAATAATTTGCCTGCGCGACTCCCGGCAGTGTCTGCACCAGATCGAGCAATTCATGGGCGAGCGGTGCCGCGTAACCGAGGCCGATGCGGGCGCCGGCGGTTTCCATAAAGGCGAGATTCTGTTTGATATTGGCCTGTTTTTTTTCGCCGAACCCTTTAATGCCGGTGATGGTGCCGGCCTGGAGTGCCTTTTTCAGGCTTGGGATATCGGTGATTCCCGCTTCCTTCCAAAGCAGATAGGCGGTTTTGACGCCTACTGACGAAATATTAAGCATATCGAGCACGCCGGAGGGGACCTGCGCGGCGAGCTGTTCAAATTCCGCGATGTGGCCGGTACGCAGATACTCCTGAATTTTTTCCGCCGAACTTTTGCCAATGCCGGGGACCGATTCAAGCCGATTTTCAGCGGCAACTTTTTCAATCGGTTCAGCCATATCTTCGACCGCTCGCGCGACTTTCCGCAGGGCCAGAACGCGGAATTGATTTTCATCCAGCATGCCGATGCGCCAGCC
>JAJZNY010000209.1 GCA_021852245.1 Planctomycetota bacterium
GTGAAGCGATTAATCATATTTCAAAGGCGATGAGCTTCCAGTCACGCCGGGCCAAAAAAGGGTTTGATATTGTCATGTCGCGGGTACATGAATCCCCGCTGCCTCCTCCGTATGTTGGACGGCTTGCCTGGCCGGAATTAAAAGGTTCCGGTGCAGATTTGACTGCAGACGTTCAACGATCCGAAACTTCCGCTTCAGGCCAATCTCTTTACGGTGACATGTGCACGAACGTGTTTGGGGACCACTATCGCCGCGCCGCCGCCGCGGAACGAAATCTCATCCTGTACCACACCCGCGGTTTGTGCGGCCGCTTCGATCTTAAACGCTTCTCCAAAGTGAAGGATTTCGGCTACCTTTTAGAAGGGCTGCTCAAACACTCTTCATCCGCCATGAATAAACAGGCGGCCGTGCCCATTTTGCGTCTGGTTAACTTCGGGATGGAAAAATTCCACTCTTCTAAAAAAGTGGTCAGGCTTTTTGGATCGACTTCGTGTACGGAACTCATCATGCTGCATGCGATGGCCGTGGAATACGGCTTTCCAGAGCTTGCAGGCAAACTGCAAACGATTGCCACGAACCTGGTTCAGTCTGATAAACCGTTGGTGAGAGCCGAGTCGCTGCTGACGTCGCCAAAGATTTCGGTCGGCCGACGATTTTACGATCTGTCACGCATAAAAGGCGGAGGCGAAATGTTGCCCTACGTCTGCGTATTTGCACTGTCAGAATACAAGGAACCGAAAGCATCGCGCCGCTACCTGCAGGCGATGGAATTACTTTTTGCAGAGACGCACCAGTACTCGCGAGCGATCGCCTATGGCAACGAACTTCGACAGCGCCACTGGTCCACAGCCTACACCGATTATGTCATGGCATTGTTGGAATTGCGGGAAAATCACGGCAGGCGTGCCCATGCAATCGCAGTTGATGCCATAAGGGAATTTAAAAATACACCCTGGCGTGACGATTTGGAGGTTATCCGACGGGCAAGCCGCTCATTGCATGTTGTAAGCGCTGAAGCCGTAACGGCAATGCTGAAACTCGACAACTGGTTAATCCACAATAAAAAAGCTGCTGACATATTTATCCGGTGGCGGATCCACCGTGACGATTTATTGGGTGGACAGGTGCTATGGGCCCACCATTTGCTACAACTTTATCTCACCCTCAATCACCACCCATTACTGGCCGATCGCGTCGGCCGAAACAACTTTGAACTAATCAATGGTTCCGGCACCGCATTTGATGTTTATAGGATGACGGGGATCTACACGCTAATAAAAATTCGGATTGATCAAGGCGTGGCTGCCCCTTCCAGGTTCCACCTGGGTTTGGGCTTGTCAGGTGATTCAGATCCGGAAGCCTATTACAACTCCCCTCCTGTCGCAGATACCCTGCTTAAGCCTTTTTTGCATACGAGGTATGGCCTGCGGATGACGATGAGGAAACTTGGAGAAGTGGTATATACGGGACGACGGAAAAGCGATTCAAAGGCAACTTCAAATGTCCTGATATTTAATTCTCCTGGCTTTGCACCCAATCTCAGGAATTGGTTTGAGGTCGGCCTTGCGGCATCCGGCAGGCCACTTTGGTTCAAATCCGGGACTGGGGTGACGGCGCGGTTTAATTTCACGGCCAACCCATCTCGCTTACGAATTCCGGGTTGGCCTGAATTACCGAATATCATTGAGCCGCACACGAACGGTATGGCCATTACTGGAAAATGGTTTCGTGGTATGTTGGCATCGGCCGCGCGTATTTACATGATTCTGAAGTCTGCGAACGTAATTCGGTGAGCGTTGCGCTATCCTTCGGTCTTCATCCCCGACGCCCATGGCTGGACGCTCGCCTGCCAATCGAGATATAAAAGCGTTGCGAGTGTCGCGGGATAGTCGTCGTGCAGTTAAACTGATAAGGTCACGAGTGCACGAACCGGGGTCGTGCGACGTTCAAATTCCGGTTCAGAAAGGGTTGAGATGTCAGCGGACAACATGCGTTCAACACCTGAGGGAAATAAAGTCGGCAGCGGTGAAACCGGAACCAAACGAAGCAGAAAAAAACCGGACATCAAGCGAAAGCCGTCCGGTTTTGCGCCACCGACGACCGACGACGTGGGCCCCGGATCGCCGATGGGTTTGCGTGGGGTCCATTCACGGGGGGCGGGCAAAGCTGCGCCCGAGCCTCGAAACTTTGATCCGCTGCCTGCGCATCTTCAGGATGCTCTCAAACAGATGGCCGCGACTCCACCACCGGTCGATGTCGGCGGTGATGACGCCCAGAGTCCGCTGCTTTTTGAATTGGCGTGGGAAGTCTGCTGGCAACTGGGCGGCATCTACACGGTGATCCGCTCCAAGGCGGCGACCATGGTCAATGCTTGGCAGAAGCGGTACTGCCTGATCGGTCCCTACAATGCCGACACGGCGGCAATTGAATTTGAACCTGCTGCCGCGCCACCGATTATCGCACATGCAATTGATCGGATGGCACAGGCGGGTGTGAAGGCGTATTACGGGTACTGGCTCATTGACGGTCGGCCGCAGGTGATCCTGCTGGATTTCCGCGCGGCGTTCCATCGGCTGGGGGAATTTAAGCATATGCTCTGGGCGGATCATCGGATTGAATCTCCGCCTGCCGACGGCGATGTGGATAACGTGATTGCCTTTGGATTTCTGGTGGGGATGTTTTTTCAGGCGCTTTCGGGGGTCTGCGGGAACAATCGGCCGATCATTGCGCACTTCCATGAATGGATGAGCGGTCTGGGGCTGATGCGGATTAAATATCTGCGGTTACCGGTCGCGACGGTATTCACCACGCACGCCACGCTTCTGGGGCGGTATCTGTGTACGGATAATCCCGATTTCTATGCCAAAATCGGCGATATCAATCCGGATCATGCCGCCGGGCATTACAACATTTACGCCCGCTACTGCATTGAGCGCGGGGCGGCGACTCTGGCGGATGTCTTCACCACGGTATCGGATGTCACGGCGATGGAGGCTGAGAAGCTTCTGTGCCGGCGGCCGGACGTGATCACACCGAACGGTCTGAATATCAACAAATTTTCATTTATTCATGAATTTCAGAATCTGCACAAGCAGTATAAGGAGGCGATACATCAATTTGTCGCCGGGCACTTTTTTCCGTCGTATACCTTTGACCTCGACCGGACGATTTACCTTTTCACGGCCGGGCGCTACGAATACACCAACAAAGGGATCAATCTGTTCATTGAATCGCTGGCGCGGCTCAATCACTGGCTGCGCAGCAGCGGGGTGAAGATCACCGTGGTGGCGTTTATTGTCACGCGGGCCAATTTCCGCAGCATGAATGTGGACGTATTGAAAAATCAGGCGCTTTTCGATGATCTCGGCGAGGCGTGCAAGCGCGTATCTGAGCATATGGGTCAGCGGCTCTTTCACCATGTCAGCATGGGAAAGATTCCCAATTCCGCCGAGCTGATTGATGAAGAGGATATGGTGCGGCTCAAACGCAGCATGCACGCATGGCGCAACTGGCGTCAGCCGTCGATCGTCACCCACGACCTTTGGGATGATGCCAACGATCCGATTCTGCAGCAACTGCGGTATTGCAGGCTTTTCAACGGACGCGAAGACCCGGTGAAGGTGGTGTTCCACCCCGATTTTCTCTCGGCCACATCTCCGCTGATCCGGCTGGATTACGACCAGTTTGTGCGCGGCTGCCATATGGGCGTATTTCCAAGCTATTACGAACCGTGGGGCTACACCCCGATGGAATGCGTGGCCAGCGGCGTAACCGCGGTGACCAGCGATCTGGCCGGTTTCGGCAGTTATGTGCTGCAGAATATCGCCGATCCGGCGGGCCAGGGGCTTTTTGTCGTCAACCGCCGAAGCAGCAGTTTTGATGCCGCCGCCAATCAGTTGACGGAGATATTGTTTAATTATGCCATCAAGGATCGGCGCAGCCGCATCGAGCTGCGGAATCGCGTGGAACGGCTGAGCGAATATTTTGACTGGGCCAATCTGATCTCGCATTATTCACACGCCTACCGGATGGCGCTGCGGGATCAAGCGCCCGTCGCATGACCCGTCCGGTCCCGGCCGGATATGGATCCAGAAGCCGCTGATGGTGTGCCGCGGAATCGGCTTACCTTTCGCGTCGGCGTTTCTCTTCATCTCCCGGATATTGCACAGAGCGGCCGGGGCCTGCGGTGCGGTTGGTAACGGCGGCGGAGCGGCCTATCCGCATCCGCCTCGCGGGTCGTCCGCTGCCGGGACGCAGCCGTGCAACCGACGGGCGTGTGATGTCCAGTCGGGCGGCTGAAAAGAGGAATGGGGGTTACGGGTGTCACAGGGGCGGATAGAGTCATCTTCTTCTCCGACGCACAGTGGCAACGGAGGTGATATTCTCGCGGCGTTGGATTTTGAGCTTCCCGATTTTGATCGAGTTTCCACCGAATATCAGTTTGCCGTCGCCCTGGCGCTGAGCTTCCTGGTTGTGCAGCTCGTTCTCCTGACGGGTTTGGTGGTGTTTTTGATCTGGGGCCTCTGGGTGATGGTGGTGAATTTTCCGCATTCGCCCAGTCTCTTTTTCTGGGGTGTGATTGCCGATGCCGTCGTTCTGCTGTTTCTTCTCAAGCCGCTGATTCTGCGCCCACGTGCGGTGCCCGACACCGGCAGCCAGGTGGTAAGTCGTTATGACGAACCATTACTTTACGATTTTGTAACCAAGCTCTGCGAGCGGATCGGAACCAGACCGCCGGAGGTGATCCGTCTGACCATCGACGCCAATGCGAGCGCCGGGCTTGCGAACCTGGTCTCCGGGAAGATGGAACTGTGTTTAGGACTTCCGCTCCTGTCCGTTTTTCCGGTAAGAATCCTCATTGCGCTGCTGGGTCATGAGCTGGGGCACTTTCGGCAGTCGAGCACGATGCGTCTTATCGGTATGATCCGGCTTATTCATCGCTTCATCTACCGCGTGCTGTATCAGCGGGACGCGGTGGACGCCTTTCTTACGAAGCTGCGATCGGTTCGCAATGTATATTTCATGTGTGCCCGCTGGATCATCATCATCGCCGTCGAGTCGATGCGCGGGTTGCTCTGGCTGCTGGTGGTGGGCGGTCTGTGGGTCATTCGCCGCATGGAGCGGCAGATGGAATTTGATGCGGATCGGTTTGCCGCGAAACTCGCGGGTCGTGATGAATTGATCAGAGCGCTTGAGGCGGCACACTTCATGGGAATCGGCGTGCAGCAGGCGATGGAGGATCTCAGCACCTCCCTTCAGGAACGGGCGTTGCCGGATGATATCGTCCGGCTGGCGGTCGCCAACGCCTTATCTCTGGCCCGTTACAAGGATGAAATCTTTGAAAATCTGCATCGGGAGGAGACGAACTGGCTATCGAGTCACCCCTGTCTGACCGAGCGCATCGAGAATATCCGTGACATCGATCATCTTCCATCCGTTCGGATCGATGCGCCCGGCACCCGGTTGATTGCGAATTTCCGCGCGATCTGTCGTCGGCGCACCCACGAATTCTATGATCAGCGGCTGGGTGAAGTGGGGAAGCGCGTTGCCGTGATCAGTGCAAAAGAACTTGCGGCGGAGCGCATCGAGAACCGACGGGGCAAGGCGCGTGTTCGGCGTTATTTTCGTACCGGCGTGGGACCTTCGCGACGGATCCTGCTGGAGAGCGAAATTCTGAAACGGTCGGGTCATGTCGATGCAGCGCTTGCGCAGCTGCGGGAAATACGCACGACCGTGCTTGCCATGCAGGAGCAGTTGGATATTCAGAGCGGACCGGAGCTTGAGTATCTGACAAGAATTCGCACGATTAACCGTGGTTACATCCATGCCGTGGAGCAGTTGCTCTCGATGATCCGGAGGGCGCATCGGCATGCGAATCTCCGGGGTATTAAGCGATGGCGCCGGCATTTGATTCGTGATGCCGAGAAGATTGAAGCACGTATCAGCGAACTGGGTGAAATCATCGGTCGGCTCGATGCCCTCTCGCGACGTCGGCTTGAACTGGTCATGTTGCTGCTGCATTCCCCCGTTTCCATGAAGCCGGGCGTCAACCTATCGCGGCTGCGATCACGGGCGGCCGCCATTGCCCGCAGGGTGGACGCAGTTGAACCCGTTGCGGGCCTGGTGGTGAAGATGAGGGAGCGTGTCAACACGCTCGAGGTTTTCTGCCGGGATTTTTCGCCGGGCATCCGAAAGGTGCTGGCGGAACCGATCCATATGACTTCCAAGGCACTGGTGGAAGATATCACCGAATTCTGCCGTCAATTCAGCACGCGGCCTGAACTCATCAAGATGGTGAAGGAGCAGGCGGTGATCGGACGGATACTGCCTCAGGCGGTCACCGATCCCACCAAGCTGGGCGAATTGCGCCGATGTGCCCGGGCTGCATGGAATTATCTCAACCCGATTGTGGAAAAATTGCAGTCCAAAACGGCGGGTCTTGCCGAGGATGTGGAATCGGCACTCGGGCTCGATGTTCTGCCCGAACCGCCCCGCGAACTGGAATCGCGGCGCGAGGAATACCGCCGGGAGACATTGAAGAGGGATCGGAAATACTGGCTGGTGAACGGACTTCGTGCGGCGGGCGGTCTTACAATCCTGATCTTCATTATCTACCTCGTCATGCAAGCACACGCCCGCTGACCCCTTTGATTTTGATCATCTTGCCGGTTTGATCGCTCAGCGGGGGCCTTACCGCAGTTACGCTGTCCGAGCGGATGGTAGATGGAAAGGGAGAAAAGGGGACGGAGAAAAATGCAGGTGCCAAAAAAAGCTCGGGGGCCTGGATTCGAACCAGGACAAGCAGAACCAAAATCTGCTGTGCTACCGTTACACCACCCCCGAAGAGGAACATGCAGGACGCGAAATTATAGCCTCTTGAGAGGC
>JAJZNY010000077.1 GCA_021852245.1 Planctomycetota bacterium
AAGCGGCCCGCGCATTTTGATAATCCCCTTTGATGAGAAAGATCAGGCCCAGGTAATAATGGGCCATGGCCCGCTCAAAGGGCTGCCCTTTCCAGACTTTCAGCCCGTCATAGAGTACGACCGCACCGAGCACGCGACTGCCGGTGTTGACGTTGACGCTGTTCATGATGCGGTAAGCGGTGAGAAACGCCCGCTGGGCATGATTCAGATTGCCACCGGCCAGGGCGCAGGAACCGTAGCGGCAGTTATTGAGCACAAAATCACGATTCGGCTTTTTGATCAGCGGGGCCATGACGGCGGCGGCCTGGCGGTACTGCCCGGAGTAATAAAGTTCCGTTGCTTCGCGCACACGAAGACCGCTGTCGCTGCATGCGGCCATACAGGCGGAGAGAATGACGGCGCCGGTGGCCAGGGCGATGCGGGGCAGCCGGGCGCAGATGGGCGTGCCTGCCACCGGGGTTATGTTATTTTTTTCATGCTTGGCCATCCGCATACTGCCCCGTCAATATAAAAAACTGCTGTGAACAACTTTTTGCATTTCATAACTCCCCTGCCAGATGATCGCTCCGCTGCCGATGCGGGTGAGGTAAAAGGTGCAGAGATAATAATCGCTGCGGAGTTTGGGCGCCACATGGGTATCGGCGTAAAAGGTGGCCTGGAGCGCGTACTGCGGCACAAGCCTTTCCGTCCCGCTCCCTCCGGCCAAGGTCTGGCGCTGTACCTGCAGGAAGCGACTGCGGCTGATGACAAAAACGAATCGCGACTGGAGCGACCGGTGAGATGAGAGCAGCAGGCGTATCCGATGCAGAAACGCATCTCCCTGCCCGCGGGTAATGATGGAATTGGTTTCATTGACGAGTGGCGTCAGGGCGATGACCATCGGCTTGCGGGCGGTCAGGCGGGCGAGAACCGGGCTTGAGGCGATGTCCGAGGCCATCCGGTCGGTCATGACGATCAGATTATGTGAATCGATGAAGGTGTTGCGGGCGTGCGGATTGATGGCATCGGTTGCGCAGCCGCCGAGCAAAGCCAGCGAGATTGCACAGGCGGCCCGGCAGGCGGCGAGGAGCCAACGCCTCTGCAACCGGCAGATCGGCCGGGGATTGCCGCTGGGGAATGCGATGCAGGTGGGCATGATGCTGTTTGCTCCGTCAGGAAAGAGCACGACCGGGACAATCGACGCGGATGCCGGGAGAGATACCGGGCGGATTCATGCATATCCCGGGCGCAGCCAACCGGACATATTTAATATAAATTCAATGTACGAACCTCGTATTTTCCATCCCAGATCAACTGGCCGGTGCGAATATCGACCAGTTGAAATTCGCAGAGGTAATAGGTGGTGGCGGAATTGGGCAGATCGTAAAACACGCCGGTGAGGGCATATTGTGGGATCAGGCGGCCGGAGACGGGCGCTGCCCCGCGGCTGCTCTGTTCAAAGCCGCCGGTGTTGGGCCCCAGCGTCTCCTGCTGCAACTGGGCCAACTGCTGGGGTGGCAGGGTAAAGGCGATTTCATTGCCGGCATATTTGGCCAGCAGGGTTCGCATGCGGGCGAGATAAATTTGGTCATTCTGCCACGGGGTGCTGGTCTGGTTGCGGATGCTGGTGACCTGGATCACGACTTTATTGGGGTTATTGGCGATCTGCGGGATTTTGAGCAGGTCGGCGGCGAGTTTGTCGGTCATGTCGACCAGGTCGCGGCTCTGGAGCCCGGCGTCGCCCGGTACAAACTGCGATACCCCCGGCCGATAATAACTGTAGCCGGGCGATGCGCAGCCGGCGAGCAGCAGCAGACACGCCGCCACAACTGTCAGCGGGAGGACATTCAACAAATTGGAACGATTATTTTTTCCTGCCAGCATGTTCATCTTTGCACACATCCTTGAATACTATTTTCGGGCCCATGCCATCAACCAACGGCCATATCCGAGTTCGGAACGGCAGCGAGCCGGGGCCTACATCATGTTAAGGCGCGAGCGGCCGATTTCCACCCCAGCCTACGTACCATGAGTTTAACGCGTGCGATTCGCTGTTGTTACTACAGGGATGGTATTGGCGAAATGAAGGCGGAAATGCCAATTGTGATTGGGCTCGACCCCTCGAAGCGAAGTTGTTCCTGAGGATTGCGGCCCAACCGGCGCAAGGCAGATTTCCGTAAATGCGAATATTCTAAACGAAATTTGCCGCCGATAAAATCATGTATTAAACTCCGTCGGGGATAAGCAGAGCAACAAAAAAGCTGGGACGCGAGCAGCATGCGGTTTGGCCGAATGCTGCCGGTGTCTGTGTGGCTGCCTGCGATTGCTTCTGCGCGGGAGAATGAGCCGATTTTTCGGGAGCGCCGGCCATCAAGTTATGGGAAGGATTTTTATGTTTAAGGGCAGAGCTAAATCCATCGGGTTGGGAATCGCGGTCGCCGCCGTCATTGCGGTCGGCGGGGTGTCGCATGAGGCGCGTGCCACCGTGGCGGTGCAGACGGTTCCGGTCGCCATGACCATTACACCAACGCAAAATATCGATAACGCGTTTGCGATATTGGGGACCGCGATTACGAGTTCCAGCAGCGGGAGTTACTTCAATGGTGATTTTGCGTATTTAGGCAACCTGAACAGCGGGACCAGCTACACGGTCAGCAGTCCGAGCGTCGAGGACAATGGAAACATTTATGGCACGATCATCGGGCTGGCGCCGGCGCAGGCAGGATCAACCACGCAAAATGTCATCCTTGGCTTGGGAAGTTCGTCCGCTGACAACGCTATCACGAACAATGTCGCGCTTTCCACCTACGTCAATTATCTCGCGGCACTGATTCCCTCGTCTTTCAGCTACACCAACAGCTCGGGTACGACATTTACCGTGTCGGGCATCAACATCAGTACCACCGACCCCAAAACATCGGTGGATGATATCCTTAACGGAACTTACGCCGCAACGCTGGCTGTATCTATCGATGGAATAAATCTTTACGATGGGACATCCGACGTGATTCCATACTCAGTCACGGTCGGCTCGGCTCATTACAATCCCATTTCGGTCGGGACGACCTTTAACTTCAGTCTGCCGATCAGCTCGGATGTGGCGACGGCGCTGAGCCAAAACGCGATTTCGCTCAACTCCGGTGGCGACTTGGTGAATTTTGACAGTCCGACCAATGTGGGCACGATATCCGTATCCGTGGCGACACCGGAGCCGACGGCCGCTGCCATGCTGGGTTTGATGGCGGTTGGGAGTTTGGCGTTGCTGCGCCGCCGGAGTTGAAGCAGCCAATCGAGCCCAAGTTAACGGGTAAATCTGCCGGGAATTGACGGGTGGAGACCGTATTGGGGCCATGGGACTTAAGCGGTCACATGGCCTGACTTTTGGTCTGCAAGAGATCCCGTGCTGAAGCGAGTTTTTGTGGCTGAATGTCAAGTTTTTGGGAAGCATTTGCCGGCGCGATTTGCACCGAAGTTTCTAAAATTTCAAAACCGCTTGAAATCCCCCCCGGCCAGTCACTACCATATTGGTTTATGGAGTGATGTGCTGTTATGAGCCAAACAGAAACTGCCCCTTCGACTTTCGAACCATCCATTGATCAAACTATTGCGCCGAAAAAAAATCTCGGCGACATATTCGCTCTGGCCGTGGGAACGACCACAACCATGTGGGCGACGGCGTATCTGTGCCGAATACCGGGGGCGCTGGTGCCGAGCCCGGCGATTTTGGTTTTAATGCTTTTGATCTTGGTGGGTGGAGGAGTGGTCGGCGGGTGGCGGACGGCTCGCGGGCCGCGGGCGGGGCTTTATTCCGGTTTGATCGTCGGGCTGTTGAATCTCATGATATTGGGCTCGCTAGGACATGATCTTTCCAATGATCAGCGTATCATTCATTATTACTGCATCTCCTTGCCGTTATCGGTCATCATCTGCGGCGGACTCGGATTTCTCGGGGCATTGATCGGCAGCCGCCTGAACCCTGAGCGCAGACAACGAATCTATCCGGCGGGCGCGTTTCCTCTGGTGACGACGCTGGCCACGCTCTGGCTGATCATGGCCGGGGGCATGGTCACGGGGATGAACGCCGGTTTATCGGTACCCGATTGGCCGGACACCTTTCACTATGGGATGTTTCTATTTCCGCTGGCGCATATGACGGGGGGAGTGTTCTTTGAGCATACGCACCGACTTTTCGGCTGTCTTGTGGGCTTGGTGACCCTGATTCAGGCCATCTATATCTGGCGGCATGAAAATCGGCGATGGGTTCGCTGGTTGTCCGTCACGGCGTTGGTTATGGTCATTATTCAGGGAATGATGGGTGGATTGCGGGTAACCGGGCATTTTACTCTCGCAACAGCCCGACATGATATGGACCCGAGCTCCACACTTGCCGTTATCCACGGTATTTTCGGACAGATGTTTTTTGCGGTGCTCGTTGCGCTTGCGGCGGCATGTTCACGGGCATGGCAGAGCGGCCTGGTGCAGAAAGCCCGGCCGAGTGCGAAAGTCGGGGTGATGGCGGCCTGGGCACTGGTCGGCATGCTGCTGGTGCAACTGACACTTGGAAGCATTCTCCGGCACGAAGGAAAAATTCTGGCGTTGCACATTACCGGAGCCATCATCGTCTTGATTTTGAGTGTATTCTGCGGGGCTCGGGCGTGGGGAGCCAACCCGGATCAGCCAATCCTTCAAAGAATCGGCATCGCCCTGATCACGATGGTATTTTTGCAGGTCATGCTGGGCGTATCGGCCGTCATTGCTCTCGGAGGGCAGGGGCCACTCAGGCATCCGGATATGGCTCAGGCGATTGTCACCACCACCCATCAGGCAGGCGGAGCGGTGCTGCTGGCCATTGCGGTTCTTCTGGCCGTCTGGACGATGCGACTGGAAAAGCCTCTCGAAACCGAAACCGCGTGAGCTGAGGGATCGCCCCATAAATCCTTGCAGATCGTGCGTTCATTCGAACGATAGCGCTTGGCCGATCGACGCCGCTGCACTGCCGCGGCTATTATCGCCCCATTGATCATCCCTGGCGCTGGCGGCGGCGCGTCATCCGCCGGATTAATAATTCTCACTAAACTCCCCGGCCGGCTTCGCCGAATAAATAAATGTCAATTCCTGATGGTTCAGAAGTGAACCGGAAGAATGAAGAAGTGCGGCGACGAGATTCTCATGCGTATGGAGAACGCCTCTCGCCTGTGTCAATGCGGGTTAATCCCGGGGAGTAGTCAAATGAGTGCCGAACAGATGATCGAAGACAGCAAACAGTTCATTGTAAAAGGGGCTGTCCGCCAACTGGCTGATCCGGTGCGCGGGGCCGGTGATTCAACCGTCATTGAGGCCGCGCTTGATAGTGGCGGGCATTTTCCTCCGCACTCGCACGACCACGATCAGACCTTGATTGTTCTCAACGGAGAGGGGATCCTGTTCATCGGAGAGGAACCGCACACCATCATTCCGGAAACCGTCATCCGCATTACAGCCGGAACCCCGCACTGCCTCTATAACACCGGCTTGACGAAACTGCGGATTTTAAGCATTTTCGCCACCAGCGAACCGACAATCACTCTGGTAGACGGCCTTTTTCCGCCATCGCGCCCTTTGCCGGATGAGGTTGATCAGGTGGAGGAAATGGCAGCCGTGGCGTAACGATGTATCAGCCGGCCACGAGGGAAGACGGGAGGAGATGGAAGCCGTCTGCGGCATCTACGATCGACCATACTGAAACCGGGCGGTTAAGAACTCCCGGTTTTTTTCATTTCCATGTTCTGATCCCAACTTAAAGGTCTGCGCAAGGTGCTTTCGAATGAAGTAAAATGTTGCAGCCGGGTTATTGGAAAATAGCCCGGTTCCCGGGAGATTTAGTTGATGACTGAGTTACAGGTTCGCACTCGCAGGCGTCTTTTGCCGTCGTGGCCCGACTTGATGATCGGGCTGAGAATTCTTCGAGCCCGCATCCGTGCCGATCGGACAACCCAGCAGGCCGCTGCGATGACGTATAACACACTGTTCAGCCTGCTGCCGGTGCTGGTGTTGGCGCTGGTGATTCTGTCGCTGGTGTTATCCAGCAAACAGATTGCCGGTACGGAACACAGTCTGATCAGCAAACTGGGGCTTTCGGCGGTGCATAATCGAGGTACCACCGGCAGCAAATCAAGTCTGTTTGTGAATACGATCATCAAGCAGATTGACAAGATGCGCAATGTTCTGCGCAATCCGGGAACGGGGATCGTCGGCTTTGCAACGCTGCTCTGGGGCGCCATCAGTTTGATGAACGTCATCGAGGCGGCATTTGACCATATCTACCGGGTGCGAAACCGGCGGAGCTGGGGCCGACGCGTAACGCTTTACTGGTGCGTGCTTTCGCTGGGGCCGCTGGGTGTGGTCGGATCGCTGTTTCTGACAGCCAAGCTGGTTTCCATTGCGGCCGGGGTGCCACGTCTGGCGATTCTCATCGGGCCGGCGAATTTTCTGGTGGGGTATCTGCCGGATTTCATCATCATATTTATTTTTTACAAATTAATCCCTAATACCCATGTCGCATGGAGGTCGGCGATTGTCGGCGCGCTGGCGGCCACCCTGTTATGGGAATTGGGCAAGATCGGCTTTGGCTTTTACGTGGCCTACGCCGCAGGGTATGGCAAATGGTACGGCAATCTGGGCCTGATCCCGCTGTTCATGCTCTGGGTTTATCTCACCTGGACGTTTCTGCTCATTGGACTGGAAGTGGCATTTATCCATCAACATTTTCCGCTTCTCAAGCGTCGGTACGGCCGCCGTTCCGATGCCAGCGATCTTTATCTGGCCGACCCGCGGTGGGTGCTGCCGCTTTCGGCACTTCTGGTGACGCAGTTTCGCAAGGGGAGCGGA
>JAJZNY010000135.1 GCA_021852245.1 Planctomycetota bacterium
ATTTATTCCCCAGACCGGCCGCGCGGTGGCGAAACGAGTGCCCGCCCGCAATCTGATCATCTATCAGACATCATCGGCCCGCGGAATGATCCGACTGCAGGATACGATTCCCGGCGTGGTTATTCGTTATACGCTCAACGGCACCGTCCCGACGGCAACATCGCCGCGATACCACCGGCCGATTGCGATCTCCATAGCTCGCAAGGTGCCCGTGGTGCTGCGCAGCATTGCGGTTTTGAAGTCCGGCCGATGCAGTGCTCCGACGCGATGGGAAGTGGAACGCATGCCGCGATAAATATCCTCCCGCGGAAATTAATAATGTTTTTACCGCAGAGGACTCAGAGGTTCCGGGTGAAAATTCATTCGCGTTGCCGTACGGTCTGTAGCAAGCGGGAATAGCTGGTGCCGGGCTTTGGGCGTTTCGGTCTGCTGATGGTTTTAATGCAGGAAGTGCCTGAAGCCGGTATGGATCATGGCCGCGCCCCGCTGGTTGCAGAGTTCGATGGTATCGGCATCCCGTTTGGATCCGCCGGGTTGAATCAATCCCGTGATCCCGGCATCGAGCAGCAATTGCGGCCCATCGGCGAACGGGAAAAACGCATCGGAGGCCGCCACCGCCCCAGCTAATTTTTCGCCATGACCGTTGAGACGGGCGAGTTCAATCGCGAGGCGGCAACTGGTGACCCGACTCATCTGGCCGGCGCCCACACCGAGCAACTGCCCATCTTTCACGATGACGATCGCATTGCTTTTGACATGCTTGCAGATTTTCCACGCGACATGCAGATCACGGGACATCTCAGCGGACGGTCGGGCGGGGGTGACAACGCTGAACGCAGACTCGGGTTCAGGCACATCATCCGCCTGCTGAACGAGAACTCCGCCGGAGATGGATGTCAATTTCAGGTTGCGGGGGGCGGTATCGCCGCGAGCCGATGTCATGGGAACCGCCAGGAGACGGCAGTCGGCCCAGCGCCGGCGAAGAATATCGAGTGCATCGGGGGCAAAATCCGGGGCGATGAGAACTTCAAGAAATTTCTTACCCGCCACGATCGCCGATGCGAGTGAAGGATCGACCACCCGATTCACCGCGACAATCCCGCCAAAAGCTGCGACCGGATCACCGGCGTAGGCAAGTTCAAACGCGATGGTTGGATCAGGGGCGGCGGCACATCCGCACGGATTGGCGTGCTTGATTACGGCGGCGGCGGGCTGGTCAAATTCTGCGGCCAGCGAGAACGCGGCGTCGGCATCAAGCAGATTAATATAGGAAAGCGTCTTGCCGTGCAGTTGTTGAGCTCCGGCCACACCAACTGAATTGCCACCATCTGCATACAGGGCGGCGGCCTGATGTGGATTTTCCCCGTAGCGGAGGTCGCTGATTTTGCGGTAGCTCTGGATAAGAGTTGGGAAGAGTCCGGCGGTGGAGGCTTCCGAATCATCCCCCAGTTGCCGGGCAAGATAGCGATGCACGACGGCATCATAGGATGCGGTACGCGCAAAGGCGGTGACCGCGAGATTGAGCCGGAACTGCAGCCGGGTTGATCCGGAATTTTGACGCAGGTGATCAATAAAGCCGGAATACTGCGCGGGATCGGTCACCACCGCCACTGAGCGATAATTCTTGGATGCCGAGCGCAGCATGGCGGGGCCGCCGATATCGATGTTCTCAATGGCGTGCTCGAGGTGCGTATTCGGGTCCGCCACGACTTTTTCAAAAGCGTAAAGATTAACGACGAGCAGATCGATCGGGCGGATACCGTGAACGTTCATCGCATCGAGATGCGCCGGATGATCGCGCAGGGCCAGGAGCCCGCCATGGACGGCAGGATGCAGGGTTTTGACCCGTCCGTCCATCATTTCCGGAAAACCGGTGACTGCGGAGACATCCGTAACGGGAATACCCGCTTCGGCAATCGCGCGGGCGGTTCCGCCGGTTGAAATAATTTCGATGCCGAATTCGGAGTTCAGAACCCGGGCAAGATCCACCACGCCAGTTTTATCGGTAACGGAGATCAGTGCGCGCTGGATGGGGACGGCGTCGATGGAACTCACGAGAGGTGTCTCCAATGAAAGATTGAGTAATAGACAGATGGCGGATATCGACGTTCGGAACGAAGACTCCGCAAAAATCACCGATTGAAATGATCAGCCATTCAGATCAATCCAATGGATAGCGACGCACCAATGCGAGGAGAAAGCCATTGGTGGATGCGACGTAAATGCGTTTTGAAACCGTGGATTTTGCATACACACACGGAGTCGATTCCGTTGCGCGGTAAATCACATCTCCATCGGCAGGGGAGATAATTAGAAGCTGATTCCGACCGGAGGCGGCAATTCTGTGGCCGACCTCCCCGACAATACGTTTTACGCCCACTACCGGGCCCCACTGGATCGATCCGGTGGTTGGATTCAGGCTTATCAGTCCGGCGCCGCCGGTGCAGATCGTCAGTCGTTTACCAAACATCACGGGCTGGTGGGTCAATCGGCCGGGCAGGCGTGTAATCCACGGCGCCAGTCCTGTTGAAGCATTAATGGCGTACAGATTGTGGTTGAGACATGGAACGAAAACCAGATGGCCGTCCGTGCCGAGATCAGCAACAACGGAACCCGAGAGAAGCCGCCGCCACCCCCCACTGCCATCGGTTGCGATGTGTCCCCAGACGCGACCGTCTTGAGATCCGCAGACCATCATTCCGTCCAGAACGATCGGCCGGGAGAGAAACGCATCCCCGCGTGAAAATTGGGCCCAGTGCATGAAGATGGGTATGTGGGGCGAGAGAACATACATGCGGTCATGATAAGCCCCGATGAACATGCGGCCGTTGCTGATTAAAGGGCGAGTTGAGGGGGCAAACTTGAGGGTCTGCGATTTGGTGACCGATCCGTCGGCCTTGCTGACGACCAGCAGCTTGCTGCCGGCAACGATCAGCAGATGGTTTTTACCATAGCTGATCGGTTCAAGTGTCGCCTGCCCGCGCACGGCGTATTGCTGAGTCCATTGGATGGAGCCGGACGAGGCGTTGATACAAATCAGATAGCCATATTTGGTCAAGACATAGACTTTTTTCCCGAGCAACCAGACATGGGTGATCCGGTCGTGGGTTCGTGGCCCCAAGCCGAGGGGCATCTGCCAGAGTACTTTGAGACGTGCATGGTGAAGCACGGAGTTGGAAAACGGGGCCGTGGCAGCCCGTGCGAATGTGGTTATCAACGTTATCGAGGCAACCACCACGATCATCATGGCGGCACCGGAGCGACTCCACCGCTTGGCATGCATCAATTTAGCTCCTAAAACTTCAGCAACCGTTCGAATTTCATGCGGCGGTGCATATCGGCGAATACCGCCGCACCCCCGGCGATTGTTGTAACACCGCCTTTGCGTCCCCGCAATACCGATGCGCCAATCTTAACCGCCGGGTTTTAATGGTCAACTTGCATCGATCGGCAGTTTCAAGATGCGGGTCAATGCCTGCCGAGATTCGGTTTGTCTCGGAACCGCACGACGGGGTATAGCGGACGATGTGGAAGCGGTCCGACCTACATGACTGGAGGCAATGTCGCGGGGCCGGTATCCTATGGAATAGATGAAGGTTCTGCTTATCGCCAATTCTGCCAAGCATGAGGCCGTTGCCGCCGGCCACCACTTACTGGCTGATTTTTCGCGTCGGAGTGGCGTAAACGCCCGGTTTATGGAGGGTGTAGATGAGGCGAGCATCGGAAACCTGACGGACATACCGGATCTGATCGTGCTGCTCGGGGGTGATGGGACGATCCTGCAGGCGGCCCGGTTTCTGGCCCGGTACGGTGCCCCGGTCGCGGGGATTAACTTCGGCAAGCTGGGTTACATGGCGGCCTTCACACTTGATCAATTCAAGCAACATCTGCCCGCCCTGCTGGAGGGGAGATTCCAGACGACTGACCGCCTCATGCTGCAGGCGTCTATACGTGGACCTGAATCGGAGCCGCACGGTCATGACGTTCAACACGCGACGAACCTGGAAGCTGAATATCTGGCACTTAATGATGTGGTACTTAACGCCGGAGCTCCGTTTCGCATGGTGGAACTCACGGTGCGTGTGGATGATTCGGACACGGCCACTTTTCGCGGTGATGGAATCATCATTTCCACCGCGTCGGGGTCAACGGGATACAACCTCTCAGCCGGTGGACCGCTGATTACTCCGGATGTCCGGGCTATGGTGATAACTCCCATCTGCGCTCATTCGCTCTCGTTCCGGCCGGTTGTGGTACCCGACGGGAGTGCCATCGGTATTAAACCGCGGCGACTGAACGAAGGGACGCATCTGGTGATGGATGGGATGATTATTCATCCATTGAATGTGAAACAATACGTGGTTGTTAAAAAGGCCCCGCACCCGCTGCGTCTGGTGATCAACCCACGCCAGACACACTGGGAATTACTCGCCAGCAAGCTGCACTGGGCGAGCCGTCCGACGGCCTGACATGAAGTGTTCCAGTTGGTGAAGATGGACAGGTTGAACTGAGTATGACAAAACAGATGACGACATCTCCGATACCCTCAGGTAGCAAGGGCGCGGCATTGTGCGAAAGTGCCATGGATTTTCGTTACATATTTCGGGCATTTCGAATATCCATTGAACCGGGCATCTGGGTGCTGGCTCTGCTGGCGCTGGTAATCATCTACACGGCCGGGAGGGCGGTTGATGGCATCTGGGGGCCGCAGGTATTACCCGGGGAAATATCATCGTTTCATGATCCGTCACCGGGGGCCTACCGGGAGATGATCATTCAGGATCGGCTAAATCGGCAGGCGGCACTGGCGGAGATGCTGCAGGACTACGCGACTCCGCTGCACTCCAAGCAGATTAATGCGCTGGAGCATGATCCACGGGCGGCGGAAAGTGCGATCGTGGCCGGGATGGAGAGGCGTTTTCATCATCGGCTGGCGGCGCTGGCCAAAGAGCAACCTGCTCTGTCGGCCCGGGCCCTGCATCGGCGAGAGCGCCGACTCGCCATGGAATTGCTCGGGAATGTGCGACAGGTGCAACGATCCGTGGGACGCGGGATATTTGACGCGGCCATGCATGAGGAACTGAAGGAATTTCACGATCTCGTATTCAATGTTCTCAACCCCCTGCGGATTGAGACGACCAAGGCTGTGTCGCCGGCGGGAGGACGCCCCACGGGCTTTGAGATATCGGTCGCGGTCACACCGCGAAGTTCGTCCGTGGCGTGGCAATCCGACACCGTATGGGGTTGCCTGGCGAACATGTTTGTCACGGTGCCGGAATGGCTGATCGCTGGTGCGCCGCCGATGATCGCCCGGCATTCGGAAAGTGGGTTGCGACTGGGGTTTGAGCGAGTCGGCTATCTGTTGACGATCATGATTTTCTTCATCATATGCATTGTGCTGCTGGCGCTGACAGGCGGAGCCATCTGCCGCTACACGGCGCTGCGACTGGCGGGAGAGGATCCTTCGATTTTTTCCTGCCTCGTCTTTTCCGTACGGCGTTTCTGGTATTTCGTCCGTGCGCCTCTGCTGCCGATCGGACTGGTGGTGGTGCTGGGGGCGGTGATGATTGCGATTTCGCTTATCGGCGCCATACCGTGGGTCGGGCCGATCGTGCTGGGCATGCTGTTCATTGTTCTGCTGCTGGGCGGATTTATGATCATGCTGGTGGTGCTGGGGTTTGTGGCGGGCCTGCATCTGATCTACCCCTGCCTTTCCGTTGAGGCATCGGATGGGTTCGACTCCATCAGCCGCAGTTTCAGCTACATCTACAACAGTCCGTGGCGAGCCGCCTTTTATACGATTGTCGCACTGGTCTACGGAGTGCTTACCTGGTTCTTCCTGCTGGTGGCGATGTATGTGCTGCTTTCGGCCACACACTTTTGCGCCGCCATCGGGATGAGCTTTTTCGGTTTGGAGCACGGGACTTATTCGGGCGTTTCGGTGCTGGAGACCATCTGGCGGACGCCGCATCTGGAGCGTTTGATCGCGCCGATCAACTGGTGGGCGATGGGTTGGAGTGAATGGATTGCCGCCATTTTTGTCTATTTCTGGCTTTTCCTGCTGGTGACGCTGCTGGGGGCGTACGTGGTGGCATATTATTTTGCATCAAGCACCATTATTTATCTGTTGCTTCGACGTCATGTGGACGGGCAGCCCCTGAGTGACATTGAACACCTGGAGGATGCCGCGACGGGGCAGACTGCGACGAGCGGCGGCGCTGCGGCCGGGGCGGCTTCAGGGGGAACAGCCTGACGATGATCAGCAGTCACTTTCTGAGCATACTCAAGACACTTTGTGATCTTCCGACCGCCCCGCTGCACGAAGAACATGTGCTGGGTTGGATTGCGGCATTTGTGGAAACGCTTGCACCGCCGGGAACATTAGAATGCCATTTCGACCGGGCGGGAAATCTGCGGGTGGATCATGTCGTGCCGGATGATTCTTCGGCTGAACCGACTGCGAAAGCTGATGCCGGTGGACTGCAGCGAGGTGTGTCCGAGAGAGGCGCCCGAAAACTGGCATTTGAAGCCCATGTGGACCATCCGGGTTTTGTAACCGGTGAGATGATCAGCGAAGAAGATGGACTGCTGCGGGCGGAATTTCTCGGGGGCGTCAGACGATCCTGTTTTGCGGGTGCCGGCGTGCGGCTGTTTTATCCGGATGACCCATCGGCCTGGAGTTTGGCGGTTGTGACGGGGGAACCGAAGCGGGTGGAAGATTCTGACACGCTGAGTTGCGTGCTGAAGTTGCGGAAGCCGGGGCAACGGATTCCCGCCGGGGTGATCGGGATGTGGGACCTGCCCGATGCTGCTATATCAGGCGATTATTTCATGGCGCGGGTGTGCGATGATCTGACGGGTGCGGCCGCCATGCTCTGTATGCTTGATGAAGTTTGCCGGCGCGGAATTCGGGAGCCGTTCTCACTGCTTTTCACACGCGGCGAGGAGATCGGTTTTCTCGGTGCCATTGCCGCTATTGAGGACGGGACTTTGGCCACTTCCGATGAGCGGGCGAGCTGGTCGGTGGTCGGTCTGGAAAATAGCCGGGCCCTGCCGCAGGCGCAGATGGGTAACGGACCGGTGGTGCGTGTGGGTGACCGGACGGGCATATTCAGTTCGGCTCTGACGCGATTTATTAAACTATGCGCGGATGATCTGGCGGACGCCAAGCCCGAATTTCAGTACCAGCGGGCTTTGATGGATGGTGGCACGTGTGACAGTACGGCTTTTGATGCGGCGGGATTTGATTCCGCGGGGCTGACATTGCCGCTGGCCAATTACCACAATATGCTCTCTGAAGAGGAGCCGTGTTGCAGTGAAGCACCTCGAACCGGAGATAAAATCGCCGCCGAGGGGATTCATCTTGAAGATTTTGCCAATCTGGTGGAGTTGATGCTGCAGGTGGTAAGCCGATTTTCGGCCTATACGGGGGATCATCGCGGACTTCAAGAGCAGTTCCGCAGTCGCCTGTCCCGCTGGGCCGATCGACTTTATGCCACCGCCCGGGTGCACCGGCAAATGGATGATTAGATGACCCGAATGAACAAAACAGCCCGGCCGCCGCAGACTGCGGATTTTATCTGGATCGATTCTGAGCCGGAGCTGGTAAAGTTCTGTCGGCAGCTGGCGCACGCGGGGGCCTTTGGATTTGATACGGAATTTATCGGCGAGCGCACCTATCAGCCGGAGCTCTGCCTTATTCAATTGTGCGGTGCGAAGCAGGTAGCGCTGGTCGATCCGATGGCCATCAATGATCTGACGCCGTTGGGAGAGCTGATGATCGACGCGAACATTATTAAATACTGCCATGCCGGCGAGCAGGATATCGCCATCATGCACCAATGCGGTTTTACGCCTGCGTCGGTGTTTGATACGCAACTGATGGCGGGACTGCTGGGGCTGGTCTATCCAATATCGTACGCCAAACTGGTTGAACACATCTGCGACGTACAGTTGGACAAAGCGCACACCTACAGCGCCTGGGATCGGCGCCCGCTGGCCCATGCCCAGCTGACTTATGCTGCAGATGATGTGCGTTACCTGCCGGCGGTATACGGGCGGCTCCGGGAGCAGATTGAATCTCATGGCCGGGTGCAATGGATGAACGAGCTTTGCACTGAGGAATTGAAGCAGGCCGTCGAACCGCCGGACCCTCGCCGCCTGTGGCTGAAAATCAAGGTGCCTCGATCCATGAGCCGGGAGCAACTGGGAGTTCTCCGTGAACTGACGGCATGGCGGCATCAACTGGCGTATGAACATGATACGCCAGTGAGAGCGTTTATGACGGACGCAGCGATTCGGGATATTGCCAAGATAATGCCTCGCAGCATGGCTCAGCTTTCCCGTATTGAAGGGATCAGCGGACAGGAACTGCAGTCGTACGGCCCATTCATTCTGGATTTAATACAGAAGATGCGTGAGGCCCCACGTGACGAGTTGCCGGAACCGCTTCAGGAGCCGAGGGATTCGCTGGAGTGCAGTCAGTACATTGAACGTGTCTGGGCGGCGGCGCAGGCCATCTGCCTGGGGCAGAGCGTAACGACCGGACTGGTGACCAGTCAGAGTGCCATCGCGGATTGGGCGGCACGAAAAATGGCGGGCGAGAATCTCGACTCGCATGAACTGATGCGGGGGTGGCGGCGCGAATGTCTGGGCAAACCGCTGGAGGAACTCGTGGACGGCCATTGCCGATTGACGATCTCGATGAGCGGGAATGAATTCAAATCGTCGATTCAGACGGGGAATTGATGAATGTGCGGCATTGCCGGATTCGTCGGCTGGAGTCGGGGGGAACGTTCTCAAGCTGAACTGGGGCGATTGGATGCGCTGCTTGCTGACGCGGCACATAGGGCCGATGAATTACTTCGACATCGCGGACCGGACGGCAATGGACAATGGAATGAGTCGAGCCCGGGTGCGCTGGCGGCCCGAGTATGTCTGGTGCATCGCCGGCTCAGCATTATCGACCCCGCCAGCGGGCAACAACCGATGGGCAATGAAGATGGCCGCGTGCAGGTGGTATTCAACGGTGAAATTTACAACCATCGTGAACTCCGCCGGGAATTGGAAAATCTTGGGCATGTGTTCAAATCGGATCATTGCGACACCGAAGTGCTGGTGCACGGCTGGGAGCAATGGAAGACGGAATTGCCGCCGAAGCTGCGCGGAATGTTTGCCTTTGCCATCTGGGATGGACATTCGAATGAATTGTTTCTGGCACGGGATTATTTTGGTCAGAAGCCGCTGTTTTATGCAGCGGACGAAAATCGGCTTGCCTTCGGGAGCACCATCCCGGCGGTTCGCTGCTGGCCGGGGGTGTCGGCGACGGTATCGCGGTCTTCATTGGCCCGATATCTGCATGCGGGATTTATATCGCCTCCGGAAACGATTTACCGGGAGATTAAAAGTCTTGCACCGGGCAGCTACCTGCGTGTGACCGGGGAACGGTTATCGACAGGCAGTTTCTGGAATCCGCAACTCTCGGCGGCAGGGGAAAGCGGAGCGGCAGCCGCGATGGGCGATGCGGAGATTGCAACGCTGCGGCAACTGATTATGAATGCGGTGGAGTCACAGCTCCATGCCGATGTCCCGATGATCGGGTTTCTGTCGGGGGGCATTGATTCCGCCATAATCTGCGGGGCGGCAAAAAAACTTCTGGGTGATTCATGTCCGCTGCAGGTGATTACGGTCGGCTTTGAAGATACGGCCTTCGACGAGATGGCGCTTGCGGCAGAAACCGCCAGGCTGCTTGGATTTCGGCATCATCCATGTCGAATCGATATGGAATCATCGGCCATGGCCACGCTGGAATGGCTGACTGCGTTTACGCTGGGACAACCATTTGCCGATTCCTCCATCCTGCCGACGTATTGGGTGGCCAATAGTGCAAGGCAACTGGCCCCCTGCGCTCTGTCGGGCGACGGCGGAGATGAACTTTTCGGCGGATATGATCGATATCGCGCCATGCGTATGCTCAATGGTGGCTTGCGAATCCCCGCATGGCCGTATAAATCTGAGCGCCTGAGGCGCTTGGCAGCCGCCGGCCGCGAAAAAAGTTGGCAGGCGAAATATGCATCGATCATGGCACTTTTCAGCTTCGAATCACTTGGGGCGTTGGGCGCAGTGGCCGACCTCCCTCGTCATGATGCGCCGCGGGATTTTGACATCATCCGCGAGTGTATGCTGCGTGATCAAAGTAACTACCTGCCGGGAGATGTGCTTTGGAAAGTGGATGGTGCGTCGATGGCGTGCGGATTGGAAGTGCGCAGTCCGCTGCTGGATCATGAGTTGGCGAACTGGGCGAATCGGTTCCATGGGAATGTCATGATGAATTGGCGGCGCGGCAAACTTCCGCTCCGGCGGGCGATGGGCGATATGCTGCCAAAAAGCGTGCAGCAGGGGCGCAAGCATGGATTCGGCGTCCCGGTCGGGCGCTGGTTCCGGACATCGCTGCGGCATGCGGCGGCAGAGTATTTTCTTGCTGGTGATTCCTTCGCCGCGGAATTGGGTCTGCGGATGCTGGCGGAGCGGATATGGGAAGAACACCAGACGGGCAGGCGGGATCATACCCATCGGCTGTTTGCTTTGCTGATGCTGGAAATCTGGCGGCGGCAAAACCCGGATATCGCCTGTGATTGTTCATAACTCCATGCTGGGGAGTGCTGCGATAGGTGCTGTGAGGATACTTTCGCCAAACGAACTGAACGCAGAAATTTTTCCGGGCACCATCGAGGAGCGCGATTGGAAATAGACCAGCGACAGGCATGAAGGCATACTCTCACCGCGGTGAAAAACATATTAATCGCAAAGAAAGAAACCGATCCAACCGCAGGGGACGCAGGGGAACGCCGAGGACGCCCAGCGACGCCGCGGAGCAGATGAGTCACGGCCATCGCACGAACCGGTGGATTTATTCCACCGGCCCCCGCGGCCCTTTCGGTATTCCGCCTGCCGTTTGCTCCCAACTACTACGCGTGTTACACTTTCGGCAAGAATTCCATTTTGAGGCCATGTTATGGTCGCTATTGCTGAAACATTAACCGCTGAACGCAAGGGCAAAAAACTGTGCGCCCGTTGTGAACTTTATCTTGAAAACTGCGGCTACCGGTATGACGCCGAAACGGAAAATTATTATGTCCGGAATCGGTATTATTCGCCGAGCCTTGGCCGCTGGCTCACCCGCGACCCGATCGGGTATGGAGGGGGTGTGAATTTGTATGAATACGTCAGCTCAATGTCGGAGGTGGCCGTTGCCCCAATTGGAGCCGCCCAATTCCGTGTTGCCAATACGCCCCGCGATGGAGACAACCCCCTGCACTGGCCGCACGCCGTCCGGCAGGCGTACAGATTCGCGAAGGGCATGAAAGGATGCGAACTCAGCGATGACTGCCCGGTACTGCAGGCGAAGTGGTTAATGTGGATGACGCGGGCGATGTGGCTGATTATCGGAAACTTCCGGGAGTCAGCCCTGGGGCTAGCGCCCACCCACACCAAGGCGATCGCGGAAACGTACGTGGTGATCAAACGCTGTGAAGCGCTGATCGAGGAAAAGGGATGCACCAAGCCACCGCGTCCCATGCGGCCGAAATGCGTGCCAATCTCGGCAACGCGACCAAAGGGATCACCCATGCCGAACCCGGCCCAAGCATTGCCATTTCTGCCGCTACTAAGGGCGATCCTCAAGGCAATTCGCTCGCGCCTCAACCCAAGCCCCGAGGCGCCGGTGCCCGAGGCACCGGTGCCTGAGCTACCACCCGAGGTACCATCTTTGCCGCCGTACGCTCCTATTCCGATGCCCGCGGGTGGGGGATGCTTCGTGGCTGGGACGCTCATCCATAAGCCGGCGGGTCCGCGGCCTATCGAGTCGCTTAGCCTCGGTGACGAGGTGTTGTCATACAACACCGCCTCTGCGGGTGTTGTGCGTGCGAGGGTTATTTCTGTGATACGGGCACGGCATAACGACATCGTCGAGTTGCCGGGGGAGGGAATTCGATGCAGCGGCAACCACCGATTCTGATCACCACTCGACGAGCGGTGGCAAGAGGCCGCCTCACTACGGGGCCGAGCGGAGTTGGCCATGCTTGATGGCGGCTCAGTGAAGCTGGTAAAGACGGCCGGATTTCAAATCCTGGCGTCGGCCCCCGTTAATCTCTTTAACCTCACGGTCGAAGGGCTCCATAACTATTTTGTCGGCAACTCCGGCGCACTCGCTCACAACGCGAAAATGCCTTACCCCTATTTTTCGGGCGAAGGCGATTCGATAACCCAGTGTATGGCGGCTGGCACCCCCGTGCACGTCCCCGATGGTGTGCGCCCAATCGAATTGATTGCACCGGGCGACGAGGTAATGGTGGGTAGCTCGGTCGGCGATGTCCCCGCCGCGGTATGCCTATGGTATTGCGCGGAGGTAGGCCATTTGATGAAAATTGCGGGCGCGGATTTTACCATTCATTGCAGCGCGAACGACCCATTCTGGATACCCGGCCGGGGCTGGGTTAGCGCGTCGCGGATTCGCCCGGGCGACAGGGTTGCCGCCCGCGGTTCCCGATCATTCTTGGTGAGCTTGGTACAGCGAGTAGACGGTTCGGCCCACGTCTACGGTATTGCCACTGAGACCGGTGCGAATTTTTACGCGGGCGCCGAGGGAGTGGATGTCGCGCAATGGGCGGAGCAGTTGGAGCACTACGAACGCATCAGCAACCCCGGCAATGCAGAGCGGCCTGCCCTCGTGAAAGGTGCGGCCTTCCCGGCCGCTGGCCGGTTGGAGCGAGCCTAATGGACCTTGCCCAGATATCCTTCATGGAATGGCTCCATGCCGTTTTCCGGCGAGGGGAACCGTCGGACGCGTCAACATGGGCCGACGATCTTCTGTACCGCTTAGCGGCATACGGTGACAGGGCATACGCTGACGCAGGTTCGGTTGCCTCCCTCATACTCTGGTACACCACGATCGTGTTTCGTGATCCGCTTTTTGTTCTTCGGGGTTTCAACGAGACGGAGCGTCGCGATGGGATACGAGAAATATCGGATAGCTTCCTATGGCAGCTGTTATGGGACGGTGGCGCCCCGCGACCGGTAACCATCCAGTGCGTAAACTCCATGTACAACCTGTTCGATCGCTATTTCCGTAAGCAAGGCCATGACCATCCGTCTCTGCCCTATTGGTGGACGAGTCTGCTCGCTCCGCTCGCGGTGTCCTCCGAAAGTTGGGACATGCGCGAGGTGGAGGGCGTCGCGTTTCCGGTAATGCGCCGAATCCTCCGTCGAGTTGATACTCCACAATGCCGAATTAGCGTACTTTCCGGCCTGAACGAGTGCGTCGCAAGGGGGAGCCCGGCGGCAGCAGGCATCATCGACGAATTCCTGCAATGCTTCCCCAACGTAAGTAAGGAAATTCATGACTATGCGGCCTTGTGCAGAAACGGGAGGGTATGGCTGCCGTGATCAAAAGCGGTACTGGCCGAATGATCTTTGGCATCCATCGAAAATAGCCGGGGACAGCCAACTGTTTTATGTTGCGATGTTGCGGGATTGCCGACTGGAACGGGAGGCGGGCGGGTGTGGCTTTGGGTTGAAAGGTTCTGGATCGGCATAATCAGGCAACATGAAATATTCCTCTGATAGCTAAAAAACAGCGGCGGGGGTTTTCAGCTTATCCCGCCGCCCGTAGCCCGCGGCGCGGTACTATGGTATGGAATCGACCGCTCAGGGCGACGGTTCGGCAAGCACGTGGAGGGCGTCAACCGCCGCACCGACGCAGCAATTACTCGCCGCTTCATGATTTGCGGCATCGCATCGTGGAATCTGCATTTGCAGAGCCTTGATGCGATGGTTATATTCCATTAAATCAACTGTGTATTGGGGCAGGGTTATGGTCGCATTTGCTGAAAGATCAGCCGCTGAAGACAAGGTGGAGGGCCATCTCGCCCGCGCTGGCGGCAACAATATCCCCAACGGAACCACGGACTGTTGCTGGTTCGGCTGGCAGACGATGGAAGAAAGAAACTCCAGCAACACCGCAACCTGCCAATATGTTTGGGGCACCTATGTGGACGAATGCATTCAAATCAACTTGCTCCAACCGGCCGGGCCGCAGCAGCTGGCAATAGGCGTTTACTATCCGCTGCAGGATACGCTCCACCGTGCGGTGGCGCTGACGAATTCCGGCGGCGAAATTCAGGAAGCGTACGATACCGACGCCTACGGCAACACCATCATCTTCACCGGCCCCGGCGCGGACAATACGTGGTTCACGGACGATGATACGCAATCAAGTTACGGCGCAAACGACATTATTTATTGCGGCTACCGGTATGATGCCGAAACGGAAAATTATTATGTGCGGAATCGATACTATTCGCCGACGCTCGGCCGGTGGCTGACTCGCGATCCGATCGGTTATGCCGGCGGAATCAAGCTTTACGGCTACGTGAATTCCTCGCCAGTGGGGGCGGCGGACCCCATGGGCGACAAGCTGATAATCGTGGCCTTCGAGGGCCTATTTGGCTACGGTCAGGCTAAGACCGAGGGCGGCAAATTCTACGGCGGCAACCACCCGGGGAGCAGCCCACAGCAGGTATTAAACGGTAGATCGGGGCCCTACCTCAACGAGTTCCTGATAAAAACCAAGGCTTGGACGCGAGGGGATACAATTGTTAAATACTATCCGGAATATTCCATCGGCCGCGCCGTGAGCCAGGTCACACCGATGCTCACCAAGCCCATCGGCGGCTCCGGCCCTGACAAGTGCAAATACAACACGATTTTGGTGGTCGGATTCAGTAATGGGGGCTCGGCAGCGCTTCGCTTCGCTGGGCGCCTCGCGCAGAAAGGGATCAAGGTGAACGCCGGTTTCACCGTCGACCCCATCGCCCAGGGCCTCCAATGGCTCGGGCATGTATTTAGCGGCGAGGGCCATTTCTTCTTCAAGCCGCGTACCACCGCCAAGTGGATCAACTTTTACCAGCACGGCGACAACGATTATTTCGGCGTGCTGCAGGGCAACCCAGTGAGGGGCGCGGAGAATACACAGTTGTTCGCGAAGGATTTCGCTCCGCTCTCCCAAACGTTAGTATTTCCAAATGGCGTGCACCACAGTGCAGAATGGTTCTACACGGGGGCACACATGCGTGGATGGATACTCCGTCTTTCTGTGGTCAGGGATTCCTTCGAAGGCCTCATGAACAGCATTCCGACAACACGGAGTAACTTCAAATGACCAACAGCAAAGGTTTGATGCGAGCGCCTGAGCCAGCACTTCCGCGCCACCGCGCGTTGGCCCTGCTATTGACCGGGTTGATTGTCGCATACACCGGGCTTGCCGGCTGCGGCTACTACGAGGACGCGAATGTCAACGATGTGGCTCCGTTCCTTGCCGCCAGGCCTGGCGCCACCCCGCTGGACAAGCAGGTGCCCCTGGCGTTCCCCAAGAATGGCTTTCTGATGGCTGACGGGTGCAAGGGGCCGAAACATTACTGGGTGCATTGGGTACAGAGGAGCACTATCCCCGGTTTTTGGGTGACCCGCACCACGATCACGCCGCACCGGGAGTACAACAAACTGGTCATGGGTGTTTTCGGCGGGCTGCTCGTTTGGAACAGGCCGAGGTACTACCGGACGGCCTACCTCTCATTTGCCCTCGCGGGCGGCGACCTCGACCGCTACAAAAAGGACAAGCCCGGAGCCACCGGCGTGCAACAGCCGCGTTATTACGTGATATGCCTGCATCCACTCGTCGTGGCGTTCGTTCCCGATGGCCCACCGCTCGTACTGCCAAAAACCGGGGGAGGGGTCTCCTCCGACTACAACAATTTTTGGTGGTTCTACGAGATTGAGACCGGTAACCGCGAACCGGCCTTGAGCGGGCTGACCGAGGCGCAGGCCCGCAAGCTGACTTGCCGAAGGATTGCTGTGCTGGTCGTCCCCCATGGTTGGAGCGGCCGCAATAATGGCTGGCGCGAACTCTGGCGTGCGGTCGACGCCCGGCGCGTCTTCATCACATTCCGCAAGCCCAAGACCGTCTACTCGATCATCGTGAGCCAACCATGGAAGCGACTGACAGACAGGTGAGGGAGCTGCCGGGGCAGCCAGCTATAGAAAAAGGGCGCGGGCTACCGCTGGATGCTGTGGATGGATGCGATCATGTGGCAGCTTCCGCGCAGCGCCCCGGCGCGTTAAGATTCGGACAGTGATTCCATTTTGAGGCCGTGTTATGATCGCAGCTAATGAAAGATCAACGAGGGATCGAGCAATTGGACCGGGCGGCATCGCTGGCCCGCGGCGTCGGCAACAATGACCTCTGCGTTCCCCTGCGTCCTCTGCGGTTTAATCGGTTTCTCCCTCTTTTTGCCTGCGGTTGGCGCGTATCCATTACGGTTGCAACCGGTGGAATAAATCCACCGGCTCGCATTTGCGATGGTCGTGGCTCTCCTTTCCACTTTCTACTTTCCCCCTTCTGCTGGCGCAGCCGGCCCTTCCCCTGCGGTGAAAACGGTTTATCTCCCTTGCCCTTCGGCCGGCGCCTTTCCACTGCGGTGGCAACCGGTGGAATAAATCCATCAGCCCGCATTTGCGATGGTCGCGGCAGGAGTTTTCTGCGGCATTTACGGGTAGAATGGGGGTGGAATTCCGATAGCGGATGGTTGTGAAAAGGCTTTCAGATTTAATGAAGATTAGAAATTTCTGTATCATTGCCCATATTGATCATGGCAAATCAACTCTGGCGGACCGGATATTGGAGCGTACCGGCGCTATTACCGAGCGGGAAATGCAGGCTCAATTTCTGGATGATCTGGATCTGGAACGCGAGCGGGGAATCACCATCAAGGCCAGTGCCGTTACCGTGCCGCATGAATTCGGCGGCGAAAAATACATGTGGAATCTGATTGATACGCCGGGCCATGTGGATTTCCATTATGAGGTGGCCAAGGCGCTTCAGGCGTGCGAAGGGGCATTGCTGGTGGTGGATGCCACGCAGGGCGTTCAGGCCCAGACGGTTGCCAACGCGTACGCCGCCATCGAGGCGGGGTTGGAGATTGTGCCGGTGATCAACAAGATCGATCTGCCCAGCGCGCAGCCCGATGCGGTTGCAGAGGAGATGGAGCAGGTGCTGGGAATCGATGCGCTTTCGGCCGTGCGGATATCGGCCAAAAGCGGTATCGGAATCCCGGAACTTTTTCAGGCGATTTGCGAGCGGCTGCCCGGGCCGCGGGGGGATGTGAGCGCCCCACTCCAGGCGCTGGTGTTTGACAGTAAATATGATGACTACCGCGGCGTGATCGTTTATGTGCGTGTGTTTAACGGGCGGCTGACCATGGGGCAGAAACTGCGGTTCATGGGGCAGCAGCGGATTTATCAGGTCACGGGTCTGGGGAAATTTACACCGCGGGCGGTGGCGGTGGATTCCATCGGAGCGGGTGAAGTCGGCTTTCTGGTGGCCAATATTAAAACATTGGGCGATGTGACCATCGGCGATACCGTGACCGACGCCATGGCGCCGGCAGCCGAACCGCTGCCCGGTTACCGTCCGCCAAAACAGATGGTGTACTGCGATTTTTATCCCGGCCCGGATACGGAATATACCCAGCTCCGGGAGGCGCTGGAGAAACTGCGGCTCAATGATTCCTCCTTCACCTTTGAGCCCGAAACATCTGATGCGCTGGGATTCGGCTTCCGATGCGGCTTTCTGGGCCTGCTGCACATGGAGATCGTGCAGGAACGACTGGAACGTGAACAGAAGGTGCAGGTGGTGCAGACCGCCCCCACCGTTCCCTACGAAGTTGTCCTGGCCGATGGTACGGTGAAGATGATTGATTCCGCGTCGGGCCTGCCGGATTTAAGCACGGTCAAGGCGGTCCGGGAGCCGATGATCCGCGCCAGTATTATTGTGCCGGCGGAAAATATCGGCGATATTTCCAAGCTCTGTCAGGAAAGGCGTGGGGTTTATCGAAAGACGGAATATCTGAGTGCATCGCGGATTATCATGGAATATGATCTGCCGCTGGCGGAAGTCATTTTTGATTTTTTTGATAAGTTGAAAACAGCCACTCGCGGGTATGGCACACTGGATTACGATCTGATCGGTTTCCATGAGGAAGATCTGGTCAAAATGGATATTCTGGTCAACGGGCAACCGATTGACGCCCTGAGTCTGATTGTGCATCGGTCCAAGGCGGAATCCCGCGGCCGCGCGATCATCCGTAAACTCAAGAGTGAAATTGGACGCCATCTCTTTGAAGTACCGCTGCAGGCGGCCATCGGATCACGCGTGATCGCGAGAGAAACCATCAGTGCGATGCGGAAGAATGTTACGGCAAAATGCTACGGCGGCGACGTGAGTCGTAAGCGGAAGCTGCTGGAGAAGCAGAAAGAGGGGAAGAAACGGATGAAACAGGTGGGACAGGTGGAGATTCCGCAGGAGGCCTTCATGGCCGTGCTGGAGCCGGGGGAATAAAGGCGTATTGTTGCATGAAATCGATCTCTGCTGGTTATCGGACAACCTGCGCCGCCGCCTTGAATTATTGTTCTGTTATTTGATATTCCCTCGCCGAAGATAGCTTTATAAATCCGTTACTGCACAAAATCCAGGATCGCGCCTGCGAGGCGATGGTTCTCGGACGCTGATCGTTTCAATTTAATAGTATGTCGCCCCGTGGCGGTGGGAGATTCATTCAACCCGGCAGCGGCTTTGGCCGATGAAACTTGTCGGCTCGGCTGGCCAAGGAATCGCCACCGGCCCGGCGTTGATTGTGGGTGGTGCGGGGTGCCACTGAACAGAGTGCTGTTCAGGCCTCGCGAAAGAATACGCCTGCGGTCAACCTTCGGCAAACCAGATATGTGAACGGTTTCGACAGGGGTGAGAGGTCGACCCACCCGAGTTGAGACGTTTGACTATCTGGCCAGCCCTGCCGAAATGTGTCCTGATCCGGAGAACCAGTTAATGAAACGCTCATCAGCAAAAAATAAAGGTTTTACGCTGATTGAACTGCTCGTGGTGATTTCGATTATCGCCCTGCTCATCGCCATTCTGCTGCCCAGCCTTGCGAAGGCGAAAGAGCTTGCCAACCGAGCGGTCTGTTCAGCCAATGTCCGCGGCATCATCCAGTCCATGGTGATTTACGCGCAGAGTAATGAAAGTCAGTTCCCGTCGGTGGTGCCACCCAGCAGCACCACTTACGATAACAGTGCAGGCACTGGTACACCCACTGTGAACGCCAGCGCACCTGCCGAGATCAATGCCATGTATTCGACGCCCCTAGAACAGGGAAATCCGATGGCATGCATGTGGCTTCTGGTGCTTAACGGCCAGATGACGCCCAAGAGCTTCATCTGTCCGTCGGACCCGATCGCGACGTCGCCTTCAGCCGAATTCAATTCCACACAGGAATATTATCCAAACTTTGGCATGATCGGCTCGGCAACCTCGCCCAGCGCGACCGGTGAAGGTGAAAGCTACTCGATCGCCTATCCTTGGTTCGGTAGCCAGGTCGGTGCGTGGTGGACTGACAATGCCGCCACCAGCGATCTGCCGCTGGTCAGCGATATGGCCCCGGCCGATATCACGGGCGCGGGTAATACCAACCGCATTACCACAACCGCGCAGTCGAATACGTACGGTCCGTATATTTACAATTCGGGTAATCACGGTGGCGATGGCCAGAACGTCGGCTTCGGTGATGACCATGTGAGTTGGGAAACGAATCCATACGTGGGCGAGGCAGGTGATAATATTTTCACATATGAAAGTACGATACCGGCCAGCGGATCGACCCCAGCGTCGACTTCCCAAACAGGGCTCACGACGACCGGCAGTGCTGTCACTGCCCCAACCATCTCAGTTGACGTAGCGCCCTACGACACCTGCATGGTTCCGGTGCGTAACGTGGCAACGGGGGCGTGGTAATCCCCGGCACAATCTAATAATTGCTCCCTGGCGGCCTGACCACACTCGGTCAGGCCGCCTTTTTTTATTTATTCCGCTGCCGCGAGAGGCAGCGCGGTCATGACGTTCCGTCACACCATGCTGAATATATTTCCACAAGTTGTTCCGCCATCCGTCGGGGTGAATACATTGCGACGCGCCGACGCCCCGCCGCTCGAAGATGATCTGCAAGTGTTTTGTCGGTGAGGACGCGGGCCATCGCCCGGGCCATTGCGTCGGGATCCGTGGGGTCAACCAGCAGTGCGGCATCTCCACAAGCCTCCGGCAGGCTGGACCGGTCGGACGACACCACGGGCACACCCGCCGCCATGGCCTCCAGTACAGGTAAACCGAAACCTTCGTAAAGGCTTGGGCAAACAAAGAGATATGCACGGCGGTATAGCTCCGCCAGATCAGAATCGGAAATATAACCGGTAAAAGTTACCGATTCGTTGAGTCCGAGTTTCGCCACAAGCAATTCCGGCTCACCATAGCGTGGATCGGTAGGGCCGATCATAATGAGTTGAGAGGGGGAAGGGCATGTTTTAACCAGCCGTGCAAAAGCCTGAATCAAGCCGGAGAGATTTTTATACGGCGCCCGCCTGCCGACGCTCAGGATAAGTTGCCGGTTGTCGAATGGGAACTGAGAAAGATGCGCGGATTCGGTTGCCGGCCTCCGGGAGTCAGCTTGATAGAGAGCAGGCGGTACGACATGAATTTTGTCGGCCTTGACATGCAGTACTTTTATAATATCTCGGCGGGAATGCTCACTGATGGTGACGATGCGATCGGCCCGGCTGCATTGAAGTTTGAGCCAATGCTTCCATAGCCATTTGTAACGAGACTTGGCCCCTCCCGCATCATGGTGGGAGAGAACCAGGGGAATGACATCGTGGCAGGTTGTAATCTGCCGGGAGCGGGCGAAAAGGGGTGCATGTACATCCACCGTATGCAGGCACCTGATGTTGTGATGTGTGATGATCGAGGGTAACAGCCGCTGATGGCGAGCGCTCATCGGATTACCGGGCAAATCAATAAAATTGAACTTTGCATATTGTGCAACAGCCATCGGCAACGAGTCCCGTCGATTGACGATGACATGAATGCGTTCCGGATAATCCAATTCCATCAGTCCCGCCAGCAGGCTGTGGGCATAGGTGGCGACACCGCTGCCGGTCGTTCCATACCAGCGGGCATCAATGGCAAATGGGGCGTACAAGAATTACCTTTCGATACGACGATTCGATGCTTGGCAGGCTCAGCGCCGAGATTCCACCCCGCGGACGTAATCCAGAAAATCGCATTCGGGGAGATGCTCCTCCCTGACAAGCCGCCAGTCGGCGGCGTTAAAAGACGGAAACCAGGTGTCAACCGTCGCCTGAATAGGGACTCGAATCATCGTTACATACATTCGGGTGGCAAGCGGCAGGCAGGCGCGATAGATCTCCCCCCCACCACAGATGAAAAGCTCGGTTTCGCCTGCCATCCGGGCGGCGTTGACGGCATCGTGAATACTGGTCCACCACTCCACCCCCGGCTGCGGTATACCTGCCTTACGGGATATGACCAAATTGCGGCGGTTCGGCAGAGGTTTGCCGAGAGAGTCAAACGTCTTACGCCCCATGAGGACCGTGTGTCCGGTGGTTAATTGTTTGAAGCGCTTCAGGTCGGCACTGACGTGCCATGGGAGGCGATTGGCCGATCCAATTCCGCGGTCGGGTGTCATGGCGACGATGATGCTGATATCCATTGGGTTCATGGTACCGGTAATCCTCAAGATGGAAAATCAGACGGCGACCTTGAATTTGATCGGCGGATGCGGGTCGTAACCGATGATCTGAAAATCTTCAAACTGGAGTTGATCCATCGGCTTATGGGCAATTTCCAGGCGCGGAAGCGGGCGCGGCTCGCGCTGCAACTGAAGTTGCAGACCGCGGAGATGATCATATTCCGCCATGGGAGAATTTTCGTCGGCGACGTAGATGTGGGCGTCCACAATGGAATGGGCGAAATGCCCGACGCGCAGGCCGGTCTCCTGCGCGATCATCTGCGTCAGCGTGGCGTAACAGGCCAGATTAAATGGTATGCCCAGAGCAATGTCGCCGGAACGCTGGGAGAGATGGCAATTCAATCGGCCGTCCAACACCTGAAAAACAAAACTGTAATGGCAAGGGGGCAATCGGCTGCTCTGGGCATTGCCCGGCTCCCACGCACTGACGACCAGACGCCGTGAATGGGGATTGCGTCTGATTTCATTGACCACATAAGCGATCTGATCAATTTCGCGAACCGGACAGGTGGTTTCGCCGGTTTCAGATAACGGGGCGTGCGACTTCTGCACCGGATGCGGAAATCGCCGCCAGTAGCGGCCGTAGGCGGTTTCCAATTCTCCGCGCTCGTCGGCCCAGTCATCCCAGATTTTGGTATGAGCGCGGAGTTCACGTATGTGCTCCTGCCCGGAAAGATACCAGAGTAGTTCTCGGAGCACGGCAGTATAGTTGACACGTTTGGTCGTCAGCAGGGGGAAACCCGCCGAGAGATCAACCCGGTAGAACGCTCCGAAATAGCTGATGGTATCTACGCCCGTACGGCTGGGCTTGCGAATGCCTTTTTCCATCACCTGACGGACAAGATCGAGATATTCCTTCATCGACGCGCGATCCTCAACAATACCGCGCGAATTCTATCGCAAGCATGGTCGACTTGCGACTGCGATGCATGGAAAGCCGTTCCTGCTCATCTGGCCCAATGGCCGGGGATCCATTGATATCGCCCCCAGCGAGGGCGCCAGACGTAATGTCCACGAACCCAGACGGCGCCGGGCCACGGGGCGACATACACAACATGAGGCGGGGGCGGACCCGGTCTGGCCACCACAACGGTACGGCAGCCGGCCAACATAAAAAGTCCGCAGATGCCGAGCCCAACAACGCATAACCGTAATTTACTCATGGCAATCCCCCAATCATTAAATCGGCAAGGACACTCAGAGGTGTAACGTGCAAGAATGAGCAACGTTGCGGAGTGGGAACCGGCACCTGTAAACCACCGAGCTGGCAGCACGGGCGGACCAGATCAGCCGGATTGGCCGCCGTCCGTCTCATCGGCAGATATCTGTACTCCGCACCCCCATGGCCACTTTTATCGGTCGGAAAGATTTGTCGGAGCGCCTTGGTGAGGTGGATCGATGGTCATCAATCTCGGTTTTGTCCGGTATCCACGCCATGCCCCGGCTTATTCGCAAAGAGTATCCAGTAAACGGTCGGTATCACGAGCAAGGTAAAGGCGGTGGATGCAAAAAGGCCGAAGATCAGCGCCCACGCCAAACCGGAAAATATGGGATCGCTCAATATGGGGATTGACGAAAGCATGGCAGCTGCGGCGGTCAGCAGGATCGGGCGCATGCGCACCACCACGCTTTCAATGATCGCTTCCTGAAGACCACGTCCCCGCTTCAGAGCGCGATGGATAAAATCCACGAGGATCACGGCGTTTCGGGTGACGATACCCGCAAGAGCGATCATGCCGATCATGGCGGTTGCCGTAAAGAGTATCGGATCGCGATAGCCGTCAATCGTGCGGCTGGTAAGAAGATTCAGGAAATAGAAGCCCGGCATAACACCCGGAATCGTGAGCGGGATGGCCAGTTCCATTACCAACGGGAGAAGGAAGGAACCGGTCTGGGCGACAAGTAAAACATAGATTCCCACCATCGCAGCGGCGAAAGCGATACCGAGATCGCGGAAGACATGCTCGGTGATCCGCAGTTCACCCTCGCCGGAGAAATCCACGTGGACGCCCGGCCGCAATTGCCACGCGATACCCGAACCATCGGAGAAAAATGTCCGACCGCTGAGCGGACGGGGTTTGGCCGTCAGATTGATCCACCCATCGCCGACGGGTTTAAGTTGAGGGGCGGAGGGATGATAAGCATCGGGAAGACGGTCGGCATCAACGTCCACAATGGCATTGATCGGCGGCCGACCCGCGGTGTCGGCATACACATACACCACACGGCGAAGATTTTTATGATAGATTGCCTGGCCGGCCGTCCTTTCCTGCCAATGTCCGAGTTCCGCCAGCGGCACCAGTGCGCCGCTATCGCCACGCACATAGAGTTCATCAAGATCAAACCGGCTGGAATGATGAGAGATCGGCAGCGTCACGATAATATTAAGCGACCGGCGCTGGCGAGGTGCGTGGATGGTGCTCACGGCAAGACCCGAGACGGCCATGTCCAAGGTGCGGGCAATCTGCTCACTGGTTACCCCGTTGAGCGCCGCTTTGCGTTTATCGACGACAAACTCCACTCGCTTTTCAGGCGACTGAATACTGTCGTCCACATCCACCACACCCGGCTCAAGTTCCAGTCGCTTTTCGAGAGTCCGAGCTGCAAGCTGCATTCGGTGGTAAGACGTACCGGGAGAACCGTAAATCTCTCCCACAATGGTGTCGAGCACCGGCGGCCCGGGCGGTGCTTCAACGATCTGAATGCGAACATGATTCTGGCGGGCGATGGCGGTAAGGGCGTTGCGAATTCGCAGGGCGATGGCATGCGTCTGACTGGTGCGACGATCTTTGCCGGCCAGATCAACTTCAATCTGAGCGTCGTTGGGGCTATTGCGAAGATAATAATGCCGCACGAGACCGTTGAAATCCATCGGGGCGGCGACGCCGACATAAGCGGTGACATCCACCGTTTCGTTCAGCCGCCGCAGATAGTGGGCCAGCGCACGTGCGGCCGAATCCGTCTGCTGGACGGTTGTCCCGCGGGGAGCATGGACGACAACGAGCAGATTGCTCTGATTACCGAACGGCAGAAGTTTGAGGGGCACCAGCCGCCAGGCGGGGAGCAGAATCGCGCTAAGGGTTACCACGCCGATTGCGCCGAGAAAGGTCCAGCGGGTGGCGCGGCGGCCGCATAATAGGCGAAGCACCGGGGCGAATATCTTATAGAGCCGGGTGTGTTGAATGTAACTGGCGGCGGCGTCTTCGAGGTCTTCGCCATGGTGGTGCTGCCCCATCTCCTTGAAGCGACGCTTTTTGAGCAGATGGTAACTGATCCAGGGCGTGATGGTCAGTGCGACCAGCATTGACATGAGCATCGCCACCGGCACATTAAAGGCCATGGGACGCATGTACGGCCCCATCATGCCGGTGATGAAAAACATCGGTATGAATGAAATAATAACGGCCAGCGTGGCGACCACCAGGGGGCGGAGTATTTCGATAATGGCCCCGAAGGCGATACGACGGGATGCCCGGCCGGCCATTTCAAAGTGACGGGTGATGTTTTCCACATCCACGATGGGGTCATCGACGAGCAGCCCCAGAGAGAGAATCAGCGCAAAGAGTGTGACGCGGTTGATGGTGAAGCCCAACGCCAGATTACACGCCAGGGTAAGACCGAAAACGACCGGTATCGCCACCGTCACCACTGCTGCCTCCCGCCAACCAAGAGAGAAGGTCAAGAGGAGCACCACAATGACGATGGCGGCCATTAAGCCTTCAATGAGGCCGTTGACTTTGGCATTTGCGGACAGACCGCTGTTGCGAGTGACGATGAGCGTCATACCGGGCGGGAGGATGCTCCGGGCGAGTTTGCGTGCTTTATGAATGACCTGCTGGGCGACGACGACGGCATTGCTGCCTGCTTTTTTTGCGATGGCGATGGTAATGGCGGGAACCTGACCGCGATGATGAAAATCGGCCCGACCGGCGAGAACCGTTCCGGGAAAATCGGCCGCCTCAGGCTTTCCAGCGGCCGCCCCCCAGTCATGCCATTCATAGGATGTCACCTGCATCGGGCCGTCTACGATCCGCGCGACATTTTTCAGATAGACCGGCTGCTGATGCCAGACGGCAACGACCAGCCGACCGAGCTGATGAGCATTGCGAAAGGCCCTGCCCGTGAGGACTTGTATCTCGCGATTGTTGCGGGCATAACTGCCGGCCAGGTTATTGATGTTTGCCGCCTGAATATCGGAACCGATCTGCAGCGCGGTGAGATGATACGCCCGCAGACGTGCAGCGCTGAGATAAACGTAAACCACGCGTGGCCGCCCGCCGACAACATAAGCCCGTGAGACGTTGGGGACATCAGCAAGGCGGACAGAAAGCTCTTGGGCAATCTGACTCATGAGAACAGGAGGTGCGCGGGGGCTTGCGAGCGTGAGGGTTACGATGGGGACGTCATTGATGGTTTCCGGCTTGACGACCCAGCCGGTTACACCCGGCGGCACAACGGATAAATGGGAATTGATCTCACGGTACACCTTAAGCACACTGCGCTCAACATCCTGCCCGACGAAAAATCGAACGGTTACCAAAGCGCCGTTTCGCTGACTGGTGGAATAGATATCCTCCACCCCTTTGATCTGATAGAGGAGTTTTTCCAGCGGAGTGGTAACCAGTTGGGCGGTGCTTTTGGCACTGTGGCCGGGAAACTGTACGAATACATCCACCATCGGCACGAGAATCTGGGGGTCTTTTTCTCGCGGTGTTAAAGCCAGCGCGGCCACACCCAGCAGAAGTGAAAGAATAATCAGAACCAGCGCCAGCCGGCTATGGAGAAAAACATGTACCAGACGAGCGAGCGGACTGGTCACCTCCGATTGGGATTGAACGTTATTATTCTGCATGGTCGATCGCCATTAATGGTCAAAATCCGGTGACACCAGCGCTATCAGTTGCTCGGCTTCGGTGCGGCCGAGAACACCCAGACGCGCTGCCCGGCCGTAAGTCCGGCAAGGATTTCACGAAACGCCCCAACCTTGCGCCCCGTCTGAACCGCCTGCATACGGCGGCGTTTACCAAGGGCGACATCCACGACGGAGAGTTGGCCGACATATTTAATAGCTGCCTGCGGCACAACCAGCATCCGGTGCATACCCAGCGGCAGGAGCACATGGCCGAAAACACCGGGCCAGGCGCCCCGTGGAAATTGAGCGGATATCTTGACGATAAAACTGCGGGTCTGCTTACTGACCCGTGGGACGATCTGGCGCACGCGGCCGTTGACGCTTCCAGCAAAACCGGAGAGTTGCAGCAGAAGCTTTTCACCCAGATGAAGCCGCGCGGCCAATGATTCCCGCACCGTAGCATCCAATTCAAGTTGGGCGGGATCGTATAACTGAGCCAGAACTTCGCCGGGCATGACCGTATCGCCGACGCTGACCATTTTTTCGGTAACAATGCCGTTGATGGGCGAAAGAATCCGCGTGTGACTTAAGATCACTGCGGCACTGCGTTGGGCGGCCACGGCATTGGCAAGCGACGCCTTGTCGGTTGCGACCGCGGTATCGGCAAGATCCATGGTCTGCCGGGTGACATCCCCGGTGGCCAGCAGTTTTCGATCGCGCCGCTGATCAATGAGAGCCTGATGCAGGCGGGCTTTGGCCATCTGAACCATGGCAACCGCAGCAGCGAGCTGAGCGCGCAGGCGGGTATCATCCAGTCTGACGAGTGTTTCACCTTTGCTGACTTTTTCGCCGTCATACAGTTGACATTGCACCACGCGCCCGGAAATGCGGGCGGCAAGATTCACCGGGCCGATGGGGGTTACCGTGCCGACGGCGCGAAGCGAGCGTCGGATAGACAAAAATCGCACCGCCGCCCAATGCCCCGGAATCTGCGATTGCGGGGACGGTGGCTCACGACCGGGGAGAATTTCACCCGCGCTGCGGTGCCGATACCAAACCACTGAAATGACCGCCACAAACACCAGCACGACCACGACTACCGCCTTGATGCCGGGAAATTTGAATTTCTTCCGCTTTTCGGATGCCGCCATCATCAATTGCCTTTCACCGCGTCTGAATCCTAATGTAAGCCCGAAATCAGCTTTTTGCATCCGACTTGGGACCGCAGGCACCGCCGCAGCCGATTTTCCTGAGGATTCCCTCCGCCGGGCAGAAACTGGTAAAGGAGGATTGAAGCAGGTTCAATCCAACGAAGGCGGTCAGAAGGAGAAACCATTCGCTGACCAGAACGGCCAGAGCCACACTGATGAGAATCATCAGACCGGCCATTATGCGTACACCATTTTCGACTTTCATCGTCAAACTCCTTTCGAGCAACCGGGCGAGCGTCTTGAACAAAAGACTGGACACCCAATGATCACTATATTACAATATCGTGATATAGGCATAATGTCAAGGAGTCCATGCCATGAGAAAAAAAACCCCAAGCGAATCACAACTGGCGGATATCGCCCGGATATTTGCCATTCTGGCGGATCGGAGCCGCCTGCTGCTGCTCAACACCCTGCGTGAAAGTCCGTGTTATGTGACCGAACTTTGCCGGAAGACTGGGCTCAAGCAGGCGAATGTATCCAAACAACTCGGGCTGCTGAAATCGGCGGAGCTGGTCACCACCCAACGCAATGGGAATCTGGTGCAATACTCCATCACGGAACCGATGATTTTTGATATCTGTGAGCTGGTGTGTTCAAAAATTGAGCGTGATGCCCGGCGTCGAATTCAGGCTTTCCGCACGGAGCGGATGATGGCGGCCCGGCGTTAAACCTTTCCGCAAACTGGGCGGTGCTTGATGATTGCGTTTGCTTGTCAATCACGCGAAGCGCGAATTATTGGCAGCAATGGAAATGGAGGCATTTCAATTGGTCGGCCAGAAAGCCGCAGCCACGTGGGAATGGCTCAGTGAGGGCTCAGATACGGTCAGCGAAGGCAATGGCTCTCTGATAGACGATCAGTTTTTCAAAGGTGAAGGCCATGGGTTACCCAGCAGCGAAAGTAGAGAGCTGAGAGTAGACCGCAGAAGGTCTTCGTTTCGGCGAGAGCCGCTCTAGTGTCTCATCCTTATTTTGCTCTACTGTCTACTCTCTCAAAACTCCTGCTCTATTTTTTTGTCTACTGGCAAAAAAATCGGGGCGACAGGATTTGAACCTGCGACCTCTTGACCCCCAGTCAAGCGCGCTAAACCAGGCTGCGCCACGCCCCGAGTACGGATGTGACTTGAAAGTCTAATCCAAATCGGCATTTACCGAAAGTACTTCGGGTCGATGAGGATGTTTTTCGATAAGCACCGGACCCGACGCCCCGTACCCCCGGCCAACAACGCCGAGATTTCCCTGCGATTGCTGAAGCCCCGCGCGACGAAACCACCTTTTTCACCGCCGAGGCCGCAGCGGGCGGCGGCCGCAGATCAGGTGAGAATTGGGTGGTTGTACGGGAGAGTCTGCATGGGTCGTGCGAGGCATGACAGCAAGTGCTTTTTTCACCGCTGGGGACGGGCGGGGGGCGCCGCCAGAAAGGCGAGAGTCGAGGGGGAGAAAGTTGAGCAAGCACGCTTCATGCCTGCGGCATGATGTCATTCACTTTTTTCGCACGCTAAGAATGAAAGGCACTAAGATTTTTGCATTAAGTCCGTACGCTTTATTTGGTCGTCTTAGCGTTCTTCGCGCCTCCGTGTGAGACAAAGTCCGGCGGCGGCCGCAGATCAGCTGAGCCACGACCATCGCAAACGCGAGCCGGTGGATTTATTCCACCGGTTGCCACCGTAACGGATGCGCGCCAACCGCAGGGAAAAAGAGGGAGAAACCGATTAAACCGCAGGGGACGCAGGGGAAGGCAGAGGTAATTGTTACCGAGGCAGCAGGCTGGCAGCCGCGGCCGTAACCCTGAAACAGGTGGGTGTTGTAGGTGTCCCCTCTTCGTACGATGCGTGGATCGACCCTCGTCGCCACCTTGCCTCCTCCCCCTCTTTCACCCGCACCGGCGCACCTCCCGAACGGTTTAAACCATCCCTGGCTTGCCCAGTTCCCCCAACCCGGCTAATAATAGAGCTGAGGGCCTGCCCCGAAAAGGGATTGGGGCCAAAGAGCCAGGGGCCTCGACACCAAGGGGGGGGGGCGCAGACAGTGAGGAATTATTAAATGTGCGACCGCCCCAAGAT